>NZ_LEKR01000009.1:0-127164 GCF_001580555.1 Stenotrophomonas sp. DDT-1 | reverse complement strand
TGGGCAGGACGCCCAACCCCGGTCTTGCCGTGTGCGCAGGACAGCGCACACGAGCAAGCGGCGACCGAGCTTACATGGGTGAGGGCGCTTTGCTTGCGAAGCACTGCTTCGCAAGCGCCCGAACGCACAGCCGCCAGCGGCTGGGCCGGGCCCCGGAGGGGTACTTGCAGCGTCCCCCGCAACCGGACCCACTCCGCCAACCCACGGAAAGCCCGCTGTTGCTTTTTAGGTTGCCGGCCAGCGGCCGGTACTACCACGGTTGCAGAGCGCAGCCCTGCCGAACCAACCCTACCTGCCCGGCAACTGCGCGAACGCGCGCTGCATGCAGTCCTCGCGCGGGCACACCCGGCAACCCGGCCCGATCGATACCGAATTGCCCGGGCTCTGCACATCCAGCCCCAGTGAATACACCAGCCGCTCGGCATGCTGCAGATCGCAGCCCAGCGCCACCGCGAAGGTCTTGCGCGGCTGGCCATGGCCCACCGGGCCACTGCTGACCTGCCGCGCCAGCCAGAAATGACGGCGGCCATCGGGCATGCGCGCGGTCTGGGTAAGGATACGGCCTGGCTGGTTGAACGCCTCGTAGACGATCCACAGCGGGCACGAGCCACCCACCTGCGAGAAATGGAAGTCGGTGGCCGAATGGCGCTTGGATACGTTGCCCGCGCGGTCCACGCGGATGAAGAAGAACGGCAGGCCGGGCGCACTGCGCCGTGCCAGCGTGCTCAGCCGGTGGCAGACCGCCTCGAAGCCGACGCCGAACTGGTGCGCCAGCAGTTCGATGTCGTAGCTGCTGGCCTCGGCCGCACGCAGGAAGCGCATGTAGGGCATGACCAGCGCGCCGGCGAAGTAGTTCGAAAGACCCACCCGCGCCTGCGCGATGCGCGCGTCATCGGTGAAGCCCGCACGCGCCACCACCGCGTCGATCTGCGGCAGGTAGCCGTGCAGGGCCAGTTCGGCGGCCATCTGGAACGCCTGCTGGCCTGGCTCCAGGTAGTCCGGCAGCCACAACCGGCGCGTGCCGGCATCGTAATGGCGCTTCTCGCGCCCGGCCTGCAGTGCGGCCACTTCCACCAGCACGCCGTGGCGGTCGGCCAGCAGCTGGCGCAAGCGCGGCGCCACATGCCCAGGCGATAGCCCCCACTCGGCGAACAGGCGCTCGGCCAGTTCGTCCAGCTCGGGAATATGGTTGTGCATGCGGTTGAAGAACTCGCGCACCTGGTCGCCGGCCGGCAGGGTGCTGCCGGCGCCGGGCTCGCCCAGCTGGAACTCCAGCGCGGCGGCATGCTCGCGCAGTGCCAGGTGGCGGCGGTGCAGGTCCAGCAGCGCACGGCTGACCTGCGGCAGGTTGCCCGCCAGGGCGCGCAGTTCGGTGGCACTGACTTCGGCCAGGCCCAGGTCGCGCAGGGTCTCGCCCAGCGCTTCCTGCAGCGCGGCGGGCTCATCTTCGTCGAACAGCGCCGAAACATCCCCGAGTACCTGGCCCAGCTTCTTCTGCACGGCCGGGGTCAGTGGACGCTTGTTGCGCTCAATCTGGTTCAGGTAGCTGGCCGACAACCCCAGTGCCCGCGCCAGGTCAACCTGGCTGTAGCCGCGCTGTTCGCGCAGCCGCAGCAGGCGCAGGCCGAGTTGCCGCTGGGGAGCTGAGGAATTCACAGAATTAACAGGAATCGTGGGGCGTGTTGGCCAGATTAAGCGGATTCAGCCCGGAAATCGAGGTGGATGCTGTGAATAATGCCAAGCATCTTTCGCACCCTGTGGGATTGTCGTCATGACTGTTGCAGCGCCCCGTATCCGCATGCTGATCGATGGCCAGTTCGTTGAATCGGCCACCTCCCACTGGCAGGACGTGATCAATCCGGCCACCCAGGACGTGCTGGCCAAGGTGCCCTTCGCCACCACCGGCGAAGTGGACGCCGCCGTCGCCGCCGCCAAGGAAGCCTTCAAGACCTGGCGCAAGACCCCGATCGGCACCCGCGCGCGCATCTTCCTGAAGTACCAGCAGCTGATCCGCGAGAACATGAGCGAGCTGGCCCACATCCTCACCGCCGAACAGGGCAAGACTCTGCCCGACGCCGAAGGCGATGTGTTCCGCGGCCTGGAAGTGGTCGAGCACGCCGCCGCCATCGGCAACCTGCAGCTGGGCGAGCTGGCCAACAACGTGGCCAATGGCGTGGACACCTACACGATCATGCAGCCGCTGGGCGTGTGCGCCGGCATCACACCGTTCAACTTCCCGGCGATGATCCCGCTGTGGATGTTCCCGATGGCGATTGCAACGGGCAACACCTTCATCCTCAAGCCGTCCGAGCAGGACCCGATGGTCACCATGCGCCTGGTCGAGCTTGCCCTGGAAGCCGGCATTCCGAAGGGCGTGCTGAACGTCGTCCACGGTGGCGAAGAAGTGGTCAACGCGATCTGCGACCACCCGGACATCAAGGCCGTGTCGTTCGTCGGTTCCACCCGCGTCGGCACCCACGTGTACAACCGTGCCTCGCTGGCCGGCAAGCGCGTGCAGTGCATGATGGGCGCCAAGAACCACGCCGTGGTGCTGCCGGACGCCAACAAGGAACAGACCCTCAACGCGATGGTCGGTGCGGCCTTCGGCGCCGCGGGCCAGCGTTGCATGGCCGCCTCCACCCTGGTGCTGGTCGGTGAAGCGCGCAACTGGGTGCAGGATCTGGTCGAAAAGGCCAAGACCCTGAAGGTGAGCGCCGGCACCGTGTCCGGCACCGACGTCGGCCCGGTCATTTCCTGCAGCGCTCGCGAGCGCGTGGAAGGCCTGATCGCCTCGGGCGTGGAGCAGGGCGCCAAGCTGGTGCTCGATGGCCGCAGGCCGCAGGTGGATGGCTTCGAGAAGGGCAACTTCGTCGGTCCGACCATCTTTGCCGGTGTCACCACCGACATGCGCATCTACCAGGAAGAAATCTTCGGGCCGGTGCTGGTCATCCTCGAAGCGGAGACGCTGGAAGACGCCATCGCGATGGTCAACAGCAACCCGAACGGCAACGGCACCGCACTGTTCACCCAGTCCGGCGCGGCCGCGCGCAAGTTCCAGGAAGACATCGACGTCGGCCAGGTCGGCATCAACGTGCCGATCCCGGTGCCGGTGCCGCTGTTCTCGTTCACCGGTTCGCGCGCCTCCAAGCTGGGCGACCTGGGCCCGTACGGCAAGCAGGTGGTGCTGTTCTACACCCAGACCAAGACGGTCACCGC
The DNA here is from genome assembly GCF_001580555.1 of Stenotrophomonas sp. DDT-1. Classification (NCBI taxonomy): domain Bacteria; kingdom Pseudomonadati; phylum Pseudomonadota; class Gammaproteobacteria; order Lysobacterales; family Lysobacteraceae; genus Stenotrophomonas; species Stenotrophomonas sp. DDT-1. The sequence goes on along the minus strand of NZ_LEKR01000009.1, from coordinate 123,948 downwards.
GCGCTGGTTCGATGACGAAACGCTGAGCCACGGCGTCAACACCACGATCAGCCTGAAGTAACGGCAGGAGCAGCCATGAGCCACTCGATGACGACGGAACTGGAAGAAGCGCAGCAGGCGTACCGCGAGGCAGCGCGCGACTTCGCACTGGCCGAACTGGCACCGCACGCCGCGCGATGGGATGCGGAGGGCATCTTTCCGCGCGAGGCGATCGCCAAGGCCGGTGAACTGGGCTTCTGCGGTCTGTACATGGACCCGGAAGTGGGCGGCAGCGGCCTGAGCCGGCTGGACGCCGCCGTCGTCATCGAGGAGCTCGCCAACATCGATCCGTCGACTGCGGCCTACATCAGCATCCACAACATGGCCTCGTGGATGGTGTCCACGTGGGGCCAGCCAGCACTGCGCGATGCGTGGGGCACTGACCTGTCCTCGGGCAACAAGCTGGCCTCGTACTGCCTGACCGAACCGGGAGCCGGTTCCGATGCGGCCTCGCTGAAGACCACCGCCGTGCGCGACGGTGACTTCTATGTGCTGAACGGCTCGAAGGCCTTCATCTCCGGCGCCGGTGCCACCGAACTGCTGGTGGTGATGGCACGTACCGGCGGTGCCGGCGCCGGCGGCGTCAGCGCCATTGCAGTGCCGTCGGACCTGCCGGGCATCAGCTTCGGCCGCAAGGAAGAGAAGATGGGCTGGAACAGCCAGCCCACCCGTGGCATCACCTTCGAAAACGTCCGCGTGCCGGTCAGCCACCTTCTGGGAGAGGAAGGCGGCGGCTTCAAGCTGGCGATGAAGGGGCTGGATGGTGGCCGCATCAACATTGCTGCCTGCTCGCTGGGTGCCGCGCAGGGCGCGCTGGATGCCGCGCGCCGCTACATGGGCGAGCGCCGCCAGTTCGGCAAGGCGCTGGCCGAGTTCCAGGCGCTGCAGTTCAAGCTGGCCGACATGGTCACCCAGCTGGTGGCCGCGCGGCAGATGGTGCATACCGCCGCACGCAAGCTCGATGCCGGTGCCAGCGATGCCAATGTGTGGTGCGCGATGGCCAAACGTTTTGCTACCGATGCGGGTTTCAACGTCTGCAACGAAGCGCTGCAGATCCACGGGGGCTACGGCTACATCCGCGAGTACCCGATCGAGCGCCTGCTGCGTGACTGCCGCGTGCACCAGATCCTGGAAGGCACCAACGAGATCATGCGGGTGATCGTTGCCCGTCACCTGCTCAACACCGAAGAGGAACTGCGATGAAGGATTGGCGTACCCAGGAGCACGTGGGCCTGAAGGTGGAGGTCGATGGCCACACCGCCGTGGTTACCCTGCACAACCCGCCGGCGCACACCTGGACCGTGCACAGCCTGTCGGCGCTGCGCGACCTGGTCGGCGCGCTCAACGCAGACCGCGACATCTACGCGCTGGTGATCACCGGTGACGGCGAGAAGTTCTTCTCCGCCGGTGCCGACCTCAACCAGTTCGCTTCCGGCGACAAGGCCGCAGCGCGCGAAGCCGCGCGCCGTTTCGGCGAAGCCTTCGAGGCGCTGTCCGGTTTCCGTGGCGTGTCGATCGCCGCGATCAACGGCTACGCGATGGGCGGAGGCCTGGAATGCGCGCTGGCCTGCGACCTGCGCATCATCGAAGACCACGCCCAGGTGGCGCTGCCGGAGGCCACCGTCGGCCTGCTGCCGTGCGCCGGTGGCACCCAGAACCTGCCGCGCCTGGTCGGCGAGGGCTGGGCCAAGCGCATGATCCTGCTGGGCGAGCGCATCAATGCCGAGACCGCGCTGCGCATCGGCCTGGCCGAAGAAAAGGTCGGCAAGGGCGAAGCCAAGGCACTGGCGCTGGAGTGGGCGAAAAAGGCCGGCAAGCAGAGCCCGACCAGCATCGCCGCCTGCAAGACGCTGGTACAGGCCACCCGCACCGGCACCCACGCCTCGGCGCTGGTGGCCGAGCGCGAAGCCTTCGTCGATCTGTTCGACACCGCCGACCAGGTCGAGGGCGTGACTGCCTTCCTGGAAAAGCGCGCCGCGCAGTGGAAGAACGCATGAGCACCGACACCGCTGCCGACGACGCACCGGTGCTGTTCGAGGAGCGCGTGGCCGGTAACGGCATGCGCATCGGCATCGCCACGCTCAACGCGCCGCGCACGCTCAATGGCTTCTCGCTGCCGATGGCACACCTGCTGCTGGAGCAGTTGAACGCCTGGGCCGACGACGACGGCATCGCCATGGTGGTGCTGCAGGGTGCTGGCGAGAAGGCGTTCTGCGCTGGCGGCGACCTGCACAGCCTGTACAAGGCCATGGTCGCCTTCCGTGAGGCCGGCCGCAGCGACATCCGCGAGAACGACTACGCCGCCGAGTTCTTCGACGTCGAGTACCGCGTCGATTACCTCATCCACACCTACGCCAAGCCGATCCTGTGCTGGGGCCACGGCATCGTGATGGGCGGCGGTATCGGCCTGATGTCCGGCGCCAGCCATCGTGTGGTCAGCGAGCGCTCCAAGCTGGCCTTCCCGGAAATCACCGTTGGCCTGTTCCCTGATGTCGGTGGCAGCTGGCTGCTGCCGCGCGTGCCGGGCAAGGGCGGGCTGTTCCTGGCCCTGACCGGGGCGCTGCTCAACCCGGGCGATGCCATCTACGCTGGCCTGGCCGATGTACATGTGCCCGAAGAGCGCCGCAGTGCGGTGTTCGATGCGCTGCTGCAGGTGGCCTGGTCCAGTGAGCCCGCACACAACCACGAACGCCTGACCCATCTGCTGCAGTCGCATGCCAGCGATGCCGCCACCGGTCCGCTGCTGGCCAACGCGGCGCAGGTCGATGCGTTGTGCGAAGGCGATGACCTTGAAGCCATTGTCGCGCGCATTGCCGGCCTGCAGACCGATGATGCGTGGTTGCAGGCGGCACAGAAAACGCTCGCCGCCGGGGCACCTGGGTCAGCACGGTTGTCGTACGAGCTGCAGCGCCGCAGTGCCGGCCAGGATCTGGCCGCAATCTACCGCCTGGAGTACATCGTCGCCCTGCATTGCGCCGCCCATGGTGATTTCGCCGAAGGCATCCGCGCGCTGCTGATCGACAAGGACCGCAATCCGCAGTGGAACCCGGCCACCCTGGCCGAGGCCACCTGTGCGTGGGCCGACACCTTCTTTGCTTCCCCCTGGGCCGCTGCCGCGCATCCGCTGGCCGACCTGGGCACTCCCCTTGTTGAAAGGAGCCTTGCATGAGCCGCATTGCATTCATCGGGTTGGGCAACATGGGTGGCCCGATGGCCGCCAATCTGGTCAAGAACGGCCACACCGTGCGCGTGTTCGATCTGGTCCCGGCCGCGGTGCAGGCCGCCGTCGATGCCGGTGCCAGCGCGGCGTCGTCGGCACGCGATACCCTGGCCGATGCGGAGGTCGTGATCTCGATGCTGCCGGCCAGCCGCCACGTTGAAGGTGTGTACCTGGGCGATGACGGCATCCTCGCCGCGATCCCGGCCGGTGCACTGGTCATCGACTGCAGCACGATCGCACCGGCCAGTGCCCGCAAGGTTTCCGAAGCGGCCGCCGCGCGTGGCCTGCAGATGATCGACGCACCGGTCTCCGGCGGTACCGCTGGCGCCCAGGCCGGCACCCTGACCTTCATCGTCGGTGGCGAAGAGGACGCGCTGGAACGCGCTCGCCCGGTGCTGCAGGCGATGGGCAAGAACATCTTCCATGTCGGCGCCAGCGGTGCCGGCCAGGTCGCCAAGCTGTGCAACAACATGGCGCTGGGCGTGATCATGGCGGTGACCGGTGAAGCCATCGCACTGGGCGTGGCGCACGGGCTGGACCCGAAGGTGCTGTCGCAGATGATGGCGGTCAGCACCGGCCGCAGCTGGGCCACCGAGGTGTGCAACCCGTGGCCGGGCGTGCTGGAGAATGCGCCGGCCTCGCGTGGCTACAGCGGTGGCTTCGGCAGCGATCTGATGCTGAAGGACATGGGCCTGGCGGTGGAAGCGGCGATGAGCGTCGGCGCCTCGATCCCGCTGGGCGAAGTGGCCCGCAACCTGTACTCGATGAACCACCAGGCCGGCCGCGGCAAGCTGGATTTCTCCAGCGTCGTGCAGCTCATCACCAGCGACCGGTAACCGGTCGCTGGTCCGCGCATTCCACCTTATCCCCGCGCCGTTGGCGCACCCCCTTGAACAACAAGGGGGCTCTCCTCCAGAAGGATGGATGCGCGCCGTAGCGAATGCGTCCCCGGCCGCGTGCCGGGGACCACCCGAGGTGGGATGGGCGGATGTTCGGTTTCGACCGGCATCCGCCCATTTTTTGCACCGCGCGCGGGTAGTGCCGGCCGTTGGCCGGCAGCACCGCATCAGGCAACGATCAGCGTTACATCAATATTGCCGCGGGTGGCGTTGGAGTACGGGCACACGACGTGTGCCTTCTGCACCAGTTCTTCCACCTGCTCGCGCGGCACGCCCGGCACGTTGATGGTCAGCTCGGCCTCGATGCCGAAACCGGTCGGGATCTGGCCGATGCCGACCTTGCCGGTGACGGTGGTGTCGGCCGGCAGCGCGACCTTGGCCTGGCCGGCGACGAACTTCAGCGCGCCCAGGAAGCAGGCCGAGTAGCCGGCGGCGAACAGTTGTTCCGGGTTGGTGCCTGGGCCGCCGGCGCCGCCCAGCTCGCGCGGGGTCGACAGCTGGATGTCCAGCACGTTGTCGGAGGAGACGGAACGGCCTTCGCGGCCGCCGGTAGAGGTGGCCTGGGCGGTGTACAGAACCTTTTCGATGGACATCGGGATGCTCCTGGTCAGTGGGTGGGTGTTGCGTTGGAGCCTACTTTGCCCGCTTTCCGCGTACGTTGGGTTGCAACGCGTACGAAAAACTTGATCGATCGTCCTGTTGGCCTAGATCGTCCATTCGCGGTCGGTGGTGAACATGATGGTCAGCCAGCGGTCCGGCGAGGCCTCGCCCAGCGCATCGCCGATCTCATCGCGCAGCCGGTCCCATTCCACCAGCGGCCGCGGCGGGTCGTCCTCGCGCACCACGAAGAACAGTTCGATCTGTTCGCCACGCCCGACCTGGGCCACGTAGCTGCGGTGCTCGACGAAGCCATGCTCGGCCACGATCGCGCGTGCCACCGCGTCCACGTGCGCCTGCAGTTCCGGCGGGGTGACCAGCAGGATGCCGGCCAGCGCCCGGCGCACGGTGCCGAGCGGGGCGATCATCACCAGCACGCAGACGAAGGCGAGGATGGCCGGGTCGATGTACGGCCCGACCCAGGCCCAGGACGTGCCCTGCACCAGCACGCCGCCGAGGAAGGCCAGCAGGTAGCAGGCCGACATGCTGGCCGCGATCACCCAGTTTTTCGCATCCAGTGCGATGAACTCCGAGCCGATACGGCGGTTGGCGCGCAGCACGAACCAGGCCAGCGCACCTTCGCCGACGATCGACAACCCGGCGAAGGCGATGGCCGGACCGAGCGCGATGTGGCGGCCGCCGGACATCAGCGCGTCGACCGCATTGACCAGCGCATACAGCGCAGCGCCGATCATCAGCGTGCCGCTCACCCCCAGCACGATCGGCTCCAGGTGCCAGAAGCCCATGGTGAAGCGCTGGTTGAGCCGCGACTGCAGCGCGTCGGTGCTGGTGGACAGTGCGATCAGCCGCGCGACCAGCAGTGACAGCCAGGTCATCACCACATCGATCAGGCCGTAGATGCCGTCGAAGATGATCAGCGAGGAATTGGCCAGCAGGCCGAACACTACCGCTGCCGCGGCCAGCAGCAGTGAGCCTGCGATGGACAGGCGCAGCACGCCTTGTTCGGTGGCGGGATCGAAGAACTGTGCGTGGTCGGTGGCCATGGCGCGATTGTAGAGCGGAGCCATGCTCCGCTGCCGTTGCGGACTGTCGACGCTGTCCCTTGGCAGCCCTGTGCCGTAGACTGCGTCCCTCCCACGTACCGATTCCCGCCTGCAGTGATCACGCCACCCTGACCCTTGCCGCATCTCGGCAGCCGGCCCGCCCGGCTCAGGAACCCGCGTCTTTCCACTGCAGCGCCATGCGGCCACGCCCGCGTGCGCGCGGAGTTTTTCCATGCAAACGTCCTACCCCCTGCGCCAGCAATGGCTCGGCAACATCCGTGGTGATCTGCTGTCCGGCATGGTCGTCGCCCTGGCCCTGATTCCCGAGGCCATCGCCTTCTCGCTCATCGCCGGCGTCGACCCCAAGGTCGGCCTGTACGCCGCGTTTTCCATCGCGGTGGTCACCGCCATCGCTGGCGGCCGGCCGGGCATGATCTCCGCCGCCACCGGTGCAATGGCGCTGGTGATGGTCGACCTGGTCAAGGACCATGGCCTGCAGTACCTGTTCGCCGCCAGCATCCTGGCCGGCCTGCTGCAGGTGCTGGCCGGTGTGTTCAAGCTTGGGTCGCTGATGCGATTCGTCTCGCGCTCGGTCATCACCGGCTTCGTCAACGCGCTGGCGATCCTGATCTTCCTGGCGCAGATGCCGGAACTGATCGGCCGCGGTCCCACCGTCTACGTGCTGTGTGCCGCCGCACTGGCGATCATCTACCTGCTGCCGCGCCTCACCCGCGCCGTGCCTTCGCCGCTGGTGGCAATCGTCGTGCTCACCGCCGTAGTGATCGGCTTTGGCGTGGACGTGCGCAGTGTTGGTGACATGGGCCAGCTGCCGGACAGCCTGCCGCAGTTCCTCATCCCCGATGTACCGCTCAGCTGGGAAACGCTGCGCATCCTGCTGCCGGTGTCGGCCACGCTGGCCGTGGTCGGCTTGCTCGAATCGATGATGACCCTGCAGATCGTCGAGGACATCACCGAGACGCCCAGCGAGCGCAACCGCGAATGCGTCGGCCAGGGCGTGGCCAACACGGTCACCGGGTTCCTCGGCGGCATGGCCGGCTGCGCGATGATCGGCCAGTCGGTCATCAACGTGACGTCTGGTGGCCGCGGCCGCCTGTCCTGCCTGGTGGCCGGCGTGCTGCTGCTGGTGCTGGTGGTGTACGGCAGCGACCTGGTGCGGCAGATCCCGATGGCTGCGCTGGTGGCGGTGATGATCATGGTCAGCATCGGCACTTTCAGCTGGCGCTCGCTGCGCGACCTGCGCACGCATCCGCGCAGTTCCTCGGCCGTGATGTTGCTGACCGTGGTGGTCACCGTGGCCACCCACGACCTGGCCAAGGGCGTGCTCAGTGGCGTGCTGCTGTCGGCGCTGTTCTTCGCCCGCAAGGTCGGCCGCATGCTGGAGGTGCAGCGCGAGGATGCCGGAGACACGCAGGTCTACCGCGTACGCGGGCAGGTGTTCTTTGCGTCTGCCGGCCAGCTGGGCGCGGCGTTTGACTACCAGCACGTCGCGCCGAAGGTGCAGATCGACCTGCGTGACGCCCACCTGTGGGACCTGACCGCAGTGGCCGCGCTGGAACGTGCGCAGGAAAAGCTGGCCGCGCATGGGGCGGAGGTGGTGGTGGTGGGCCTCAATGTGGCTAGCCAGACGCTGATCGAACAGGTGGGCGGGCGCGCGGGCGGGCATTGAGGCTTACGCATCCTGCTTCTGCGACGAGGTGCACGCATTCTGAATCCGGTCAGGCATCTGAAACCGGCGCTCGCGTAGCATGCGTTTCCTGATGGGGCCGATGGACGGCCCCGCGTTGACGGGCCACGCGCCTGGATGCCAAGGAGATGCAAGCAATGCAGGGAATAAACCACCTTCCAGCGGCCCCCCGTGAAACGTTCGGCAAGGCTGGGGCCATCGCCCTTGCGCTGGCCTTTGGCCTCAGCCTGGCGGCATGCCAGGCCAAGAGCCCGGAGGCGGATACGGCAGCTGCCCCCGCGGCCGCCGCGCCGGCCACTGCAGAGCCTGCACGTGCCGCACCTGCCACGACGGTGGCCGATGCCGATGACCAGGACATGCCGCCGCAGCGCCCGGATGATTCCTACAACAAGGCGACGTTGCGGCCGCAGTATGCTGCATGCGTGAGATCCAGTGGCGGCGAGACATCGGCACTGCAGGCGTGTGGTGATGACGAGCTTGCTTGGCAGGAGCAGCGGCTCGAGCAGGCTTTCATGAAGATCGTTGACGGCCCCGATGGCAAGGACAAGGACAGGCTGATGGACGAGCAGGCTGCCTACATGTCCGATACCAATCGCTACTGCAGCTGGAACCCTGCCGAAGACGGGCAGGGGCAGATGCTGGACGCGCAGTCCTGCCGGATCAATCGCACCGCCAACCGTGCCGATGTGCTGCAGGCACTGACCTCAAAGTAAATCCCCCGCAAAGGAGTGCAGGAAGATGGATGTTGTGACTCAGGCAAAGCAGGCAATGGACAGCTGGCATCGCGGCCAGACGTCGGCGCATTTCGAAACCGGAGGTCGTGGCCCCGGCCACGTTTCCACCGGCAGGGGCGACCATGGTGGCGTGTCGTATGGCAGTTACCAGTACGCCACCAACGTTGGCGGCGTGGACGAATACGTCGCCGCCTCGCGCTATGGCAACCGCTTCAACGGCCTGCAGGCAGGAACCCCGGCCTTCACCGAACGCTGGAAGGAAGTGGCGGCGGCCGATCCGGCAGGGTTTGCCAGGGACCAGCACGACTTCATCCAGCACCAGTACTACGACGTGCAGATGGGCCGCCTGAAGGATGTAGGCATTGATCTTTCCGGCCGTGGTCCGGCCGTGCAGGACGCGCTGTGGAGCACCTCGGTGCAGTACCGCGGCATGACACGTTCGGTGTTCCAGAAGGGTCTCCAGCAAGCCTACAGCGAAGACTTCAAGCTGGCTGAGCTGAGTGACGAGCAGATTGTCCGCGCGGTGCAGGACTACAAGCACGCCAACGTGCAGTCGCACTTCCAGAGCTCGCCCACCCTGTGGGATTCGCTGCGTGATCGTGCGCTCACCGAGAAGAACGCGCTGGTCGGGCTGGCGCGCTACGACCAGGTCAACCAAAACCCCGAGGCTTACCGGGGCAAGGATTACCAGCAAGCGTTCGGTGAACCTGAGCCGGGTCAGCGCGGGCAGCGCGCGGCCGCATCGGCGATGGCCGACGGCGTGCTGGCACCCGGCGAGCACGGTACCGAGGTCCAGGCCCTGCAGGCCAAGTTGATCCAGGCCGGCCATACCGGCCGCAACGGGCAACCTCTGACAGCCGATAGCCACTACGGTGCCAACACCGAGCATGCAGTGCGCGAGTTCCAGCAGGCGCATGGGCTGACCGTTGATGGCAAGGCCGGCCGGCAGACCCTGCAGGCTCTGGATACGGTGGTACGCGAGCACACGCCGGCGCAGCCTGTGGCACCGGCCACGCCTGCTGCGGCACCCGCACCCGCGACTGCGCGCGAACCCGATGCCGCTGCCGCACCCGCACCCGGTGGCCAGCGCATCGTCGTGGTCGAACCCTTTGGCAACGGCAGCAGCAACCGCACACTGCGTCATGGCACCAGTGGCGAGGATGCCTACCGCGAACTGAAGATCCATCACCCCAACACCAACGCCGAGGCCGTGCGCACCGGCAATGCCGCCAAGGCTGACCGCCCGTCGGCAATGGTCGAGGGCGAGCTGGAAACGGTGCGGACCCGTGGTGATCGCAACGGCATTCCGCTGGTGCACAAGGATCTGATCCTGAGTACTTCGCGCGGCGACCGGGAAGTGATGATTCCCAATCCGGTCGCGGGCTACGTGCAGGTCAACAACGACAAGTGGAACTCCATCAGCATCTGGAGCCATCCGGCCGGGCATCCGCAGCGTGAACTGGTCGGGCAGGTGCTGCATGGTGCACGTGGAAGCACCCCCTACAAGACTGGTGATTTCGTCGAGTACGGCGCGCCGTTGATCCGCCAGTCCGATGCCGGCACCCCGGGTGCCGTGCACGCACATATCGAGCTCGAGCCGGACCAGTACCGCAGGTTCCTGGGTGACATGCTCAATGACCGCATCACCCTGGGCGGCAAGGTCCACGCGCAGGGCCCCGAGGCCGCGCAGGCCGCACGCAGTGCACAGCAGGCGCCGATGGCCGATGGCGTGCTGAAGCAGGGCGAGCGCGGCGATGAGGTCAAGGCCTTGCAGGGCAAGCTGGCGGCGCTGGGCTATGCCGGGGCCGATGGCAAGCCGCTGCACGCCGATGGTGTGTATGGCAAGGACACCTTTGCGGCGGTCAAGCAGTTCCAGGCCAACAACGGCCTGGACGACGATGGCAAGGCAGGCCGCAAGACCCTGGCGCAGGTCGATGCCCCCAACGCGGTGAAGGCCGGTACCGCGCCGGCGGCTCCGGCCCGGGCCGAGCCCGCAGCGCCGGCCAGCATGCGCGACCCCGGGCACGCCGACAACGCGCGCTTCGGCCAGGCGCTGGGCAAGCTGCAGGCGCTGGAGCAGCAGCGTGCCCAGGCCGGCGTGAAGCCACTGTTCGCCAACCCGCAGGAGGTTGAGCGGGCGGCCGGCCAGCTGGCGTACGAAAGCAAGGTGTCCGGCATGCGCCAGATCGACCATGTCGTGGCCCGCCCCGACGGCACCGGTCTGTTTGCGGTACAGGGCGAGCTGGGCGACCCGGCGGCGCAGCGGACCTTCGTCGACCGCCAGCAGGCGGTATCGCACTCGGTCGAGGCCAGCAGCCGGCAAAGCGAAGCGCTGGACAGCCAGTTCAACCAGCGTGCGCAGGAGCAGCAGCAGGAACAGGTGCGCAACCGCGGGTTGTAAGCCACGCGGCGACCCCGGGGCCGGTCGAGCGGCCAGTCCCGGCGCCACCCGCCGCCGTTCAGCCGTCCGGTGTAAACTATTGATCTCACTGGCAATGCCAGTCTCCCCGATCAACACCCCGATGACGTCCGCCACCGCCCGTTACGCCGATTCCCTGCGCCTGTCCGTGGCCCCCATGATGGACTGGATCGACAGCGTTGCTGTGCAAAGGTTTTGAGGGCGTTGGCACAATATTGGCACGTGCTCGCTGCATCGCCTCAAAGAAAAAGCCGCCTTTCGGCGGCTTTTTCGTTGGTTCACGATGCCCGTGCCTTTCGTTGTTCGTCCCACCAATCGGCTACGTCGCGCGTGTCGTAGACCTCCCCGACACGGGGCGGCAAAAGACCCGCGCTGTGCTTGTTGGCCATGGTCTTCATGGTTGACGACGGGAAGAAGGCGTCACGCAACTGCTCGACAGTCAGCGTTGCCCCGAACTGGCCGAACAGCATCCAGAACGTGCCGAAACCACCTCCACCTGCCGTTCCGGGGGCTGCCATCAACCTGTTCCCCCAACCAGCCGCAGCTGCAGCTGGGGTGCGGGCGCCGGCATAGCCGTGGCCGGTTGCACTGCCTGCAGGCCGTGTTGCTTGTGCCAATGAGCCCAAGCCAAGTCGAACGACGGATGCTTTGCAGTGGTGCTGCAACGGCACTCGATCAGGTGGCCGCCGCCCGCGCTCTCACGGCGTAGATCATGGACGTACCTGGCTTTATGGCCCGCCGCGCAGGCGGGGAGGGCGCGCGGCGGTGCCTTCTGCTGCTGCGTCATGCTGCGGCCCTCAATGCTTGAATGAACTGGCATGCCTTGGGCGGGCAAACTGCGTTGCCCATCATTTGCATCCCGTCCTTCTTGTTTGAGGGCAGCACGTAGTGCTGGGGAAAGCCCATGGCGATCTTGGCTTCATCCACCGAAACCATGCGCATGCGGTCACCGTCGATCACGGCCCAGCGGTCCCGCGTTGTGATCGTACCGATGGGCCGATCCAGTGACCGGCCGGTCAAGCCAGATCCGGTGCCGAAGTAGGGCGCCACGAAGCGCTCGCCGAAAGCAGCTCGGCCAGCGCGTACACGGGAGATTGTGGCAGCGGCACGGCCAGGGCGCTCCACCGCTGTCCATGCACCGGCGTTGAAGTCAATGAAGCTGCTGGCAGGGACGTGCGGCACCTTCGGCAGCCTCAGCTCCAAGGGATGCTTGCTCTTCGTCAGCAGGACGAAGACGCGCACGCGGTGCTGCGGGACGCCGAAGTCGGCGGCGTCCAGCAAGTGCGGACTGATCGCGTAGCCCAATGCATGCACTGCTGCGCACCAGGCCGGAAACAGCTTCCACTTGAGAAAGGCGGGTACGTTCTCGACCACCGCCGCCTCTGGCGAATTGCACTCCAACGCAGAGACGACAGCCCAAGCAGTTGAACGTGTGGCGTCGTGATGGGGGCGTTCCTTGCCGCGCGCAGGGGTATGCCCCTGACACGCGGGCGAGGCCAGCAGGAGGTCATAGTGGGGCATCTGGGTCCAGTCGGCCTGCTGCAGGTCCTGGCAGATGTGCTTGGCGCGTGGGTGGTTTGCTGCGTGCGTAGCTACAGCTGCTGGCCAGTGGTTCGCAGCCAACACCACCTCGCAGCCCGCCTGCTCGGCGCCCTCCGTGAACCCACCGCCGCCGGCGAACAAGTCGATAGCCTTCATGCCTGAGCCTCCCTGCGGCTGGTAACAATGTGGTGCGGCGGCTCCTCGCAGAAGATGCCGCAATCGAAGTTCAGCGACTTCATGGAGCCGCCCTTGTCGGACGGCTGCAGCTGGTCGAGGAAGATCCGCTGACCCTTCACCTTGACCAGTCGGGCGCCCAGCCTGCGGGACTGCTCTGCGCGCTCAGCGAACACCTGCGGGTCATGCTGGCGCACGTGGTTCCAGTAGGTCGGCGACTGCGACTTCACACAGCCGATGCAGTTCGCGTTCGGGTAGCCGCGCAGATAGATCGCCGGCAAAGCGATGCCGGCGGAGAGTAGCAGAGCCGCGCAGTCGGGCTTGCTCAAGCCTGCTTCGATCAGCACAGGCAGCACGTTCTCGCGCTCGCCGCGCACGAACCGCTCATGGCGTGCGCGTTCTTCTACGGTGAAGCCGAGGACGTGAAAGTCGGGCTTGTGGATCTGCTCCCATTCCTGGCGTGCGCGCTTCTTGAGTGCGCGGGTGCAGGGCGCGCCAGCGACACCGGCCATGTACCGCTCCTTCTCCCACACGTCGACGGCATTGCAGGTGGGGAACTTCGAATTTATGGCCGTCTCGACCTCAACCCCCAGCCACGCCGCCACATCGCGGGCGAAGCGCAGGTTGTCCGGATCTTCGTTAGCGACGGGGTTGTTCACCACGCGCACGTCATGGGTCGAGCCGTAGCGGTCCAGCGTCAGCTTCGCCGCTACGGCGCTCGCGGCCCCGCAGGAGAACCACACCGCAATCAACTTGCGCTTACCCATGGGTGCCCTCCTTCGCGCAGCCACAGGCCGCACAGGGCGCTGCCAGCGCGGCTGCAACAGCGGTGATGTACGTGCCCTGGCCAAAGGGGCTGGTGCCGCCCAGGATGGCGCCGGCGACGTGAGGCAGCCCCGCGCTCGCGAACTCAGCGGCGAGGAATCGGCGGGCGGCATCGATATCAGCCATGGGCCACCTCCCGTCGCACAGCCATGGGGGTACGGCGGCGCAGCGCCTGCGGGATCTGGCCCACGGCCAGGCCGCTGTGCCGGCGGCGGGGGGGGCGGGTCTGCCACATCTTGAGCATGGTGGCGCCAGCGACCGGCAGCAGCACGCACATGGCCAGCAGGGCGACGAAATCAGCCATTGGCCACCTCCTGCGCGGCCTGTGCGACGGCAGCGGCGGTTGCCCGCTTGCCGGGCAGCATGTTGGCCACTTCGTAGGGGAACGGAATGCGGCTGGCCAGGTCGGCAAGCTCGGGCGAAATCCAGCTGGTCTCGTCGTTGAAGTCGGTTCCCTTCACCAGTTCCCAGCCCTTCCTGCTGCCCCTGCGGCGCTCGAACACGCACTGCGCGATCTTGGCCGGTCCCATGTTCAGCATCGCCGTGGCGATGACGCGGTTGTGGGTGATATGGAGGGTGACCGTAGCGCTGGCGTCGGTTTCACCGTCTGCCGCAGCATTCACACAGTTATGCACACCCGTGATAGCCTCCGCACCGGGTCCGGTGCTGGAATCCAGCGACTTTGCGAGGGTGGTCAAGGCTTGGCCTGTCATCTGTTGCATGGTTCTCTCCTGAACTTCGTTGGTGGATGGCCTTGGGGGCGGTGTTGGCGCACTCCCCGCCGGGCCTTTGCTGTTGCTGCGGGTCTTACTTCTGGAACACCCAGCACTTCACGGTGCTGCTGAGCATCGGGGTGGAACGGATTGCGCTGTTGACGGCGGTGTTGGCGCTCACGAACTTGTGGCGCTTGGACTCAACCAGCAGTCGGCGCAGGTCGCCAATGTCGGGCACCTGCTGGCCGTAGTAGCCCGCCTTCTGAATGAACTCGTTGAGGTTGATGGCGATGCGGGTGTCGTCGCGCGAGTGATTCAGCACGGTTCGCCTGTCGCCACTGGCCTGCATCTCGATGTACTCGTATGCATCCCAGAACTCGGAGACGATGCGGTGATCGGCGCCTATGGCGTCCTGACGTTCGGTGGCCATCTTGACCAGGGCATCTCGGGTTTCGCGCACCATGTGTTCCGGCAGGTTGACCACCAGCCGTAGCGCATCGAGCAGGGCAAGCATCTGCGCGTGGTTCTTGATGATGCGCTCGACGCGCAGCTCCTTCTCCTCGCGCAGCCTGGCTTCGTAGAACCGAACGCGCTCGGCAAACTTCTCCATCACGGCGGTTTCCGCCTTGAGTGCTGCCAGCAGGAAGTAGCTCAGCTTCTCAACCGGTAGCGCATTGAGATTGTCCGCAGCCTGCCGGCTCTCGGTCGTCGCAGTCGGCTTCTTGAAATGCAGCTTCACGATGCGCGTGAGAATGGCTTCGCTGCCATCAACAGGCGCGTTCTGGCTGATGACGATGGTTCCCTGGAACGGCGGCTCGTAGGTTTCGTTGCCACCGTTGCGCACACCGCGCGTGGCCAGGGTGCCGCCGCCGTAGTAGTCCTTCAGTTCGTCCCACTCGAACGATTTGGCGTGCGCCTTGTCTCCGTTGTCGCTGCGGTCGGCTTCCAGCAGCACAATAGGCATGCCGGAAATCTGCCCCATGGCGCGGGCGCGGCCGGCCTTCGTGGACTTGGCGGGGTCAAAGCCTTCATGGTCGGCGCGGGCGAGCAGCTTCCATAGGAAGTTGAGCAGCGTGGTCTTGCCGGCGCCGGCTTCGCCCGTGGCTTCCAAGAACGGGAACGACTTGTGACTGCTACGGATCTGATTGGCGTACAGCGAGCCGAACCAGAACGTGAGGGCCACGATCCCGCGTGTGCCAAAGCACGTCCAAAGCCAGCCGAGCCAGTCGGTGGAGTAGTTTTCGTGATCGCGCTGGATGTCCATGCGGATCGACCGCTGCGTGGTCTTGATGCGCAGCTTGTTGAACTCGAAGTAGTCCTCGGCGTTGGCGAGGGTGACCTCGCCGGCGCGCACGGCCAGGTCAGGGAAGATGTACGCCTTGTGTTCGGGGCTGTACCCGACGAAATCGACCGTGTCGACCTTTTTGATGTTGAAAAGCTGGTCTTCCATCATCCGGTCCAGCTGCTGGCCGCTACCGCTGAACACAGCACCCTGGGCAAGGCTGATGATGCGCTTCTTGAACTCGGTGGCACTGGCCACCTGGGCGCCGGTGAAGGTGCCCTTTACCGATGGCGCGTCGTGCGGGAAGTCAACGCGGAAGTAGTACCAGCTTTCGTCGGTCGCTTCGTGGCGCTGGAAGTAGAGCGCCTCGGGGTAGCAGTTGGCGATCTGCTGCACAGACGCACAGGCGCGCTGGATTTTGGCCACCGCCTCATCGCTGAGCGTACCTTCTTCGTCGTCGGGATTCTTCTCGCGCATCATCTTGTCGAAGCGCACCGCGTCGAACTCGAACCAGAACAGGCGCGAGGCGAACTCGATGTGGAACTCGGTCTTCTGCTCGCGCTGGTAGATCACAAGGCCCTTGTCCACGGCCGTGCGCGCCATCAGCACCGCGCCGTTGTGGCGCGCCTGGTCGAGGTCAGCCTGCCACTGCGCGTCGCCGTCCTCAGCCGCCTGCGCACGCAGGTGCAGATCGTTCCAATCGGTCTTCTTCTCGCCCACCTGCTCGATCTGCGCGGCCAAGCAGCGATAGCCCAGCTTCTCGGCCCGGCGGGCGTGCTTGATGGTGTAGGCGCGTGCGCCCGGCTCATTGTCCAGACCCCATACCAGCACCGGCAGGTCGTTGGGGCGTGCGGCCTTCAGTTCCTTGAGGGACAGTTCGGGATAGGCGTTGCTCGACATGGCGGCAACGGCGCAGATGCCGCGCTGCAGGAGTGCGATGGCGTCGAAGATGCCCTCCACGATCCAGACCTCACGGGCGGTGCGCAGCTGATCCTGTGCGGCGGCACCCCACCACACCCCAGCGTAGCTCTCGCCCGGCGCAAAACGGGCCTTCTGCTTGCCGAAGCGGTGCGGACGGTCGATCAGCCGTTCCCACCAGCCGCCCTTTACCAACGGGAACCGTACCGTGGCGGTACCCTCGCGCTTCGTGCGGTCGTAGTAGCTTTCCTGCGTATAAAGGCCGCGCAGTGGCTTTACATTGAAGCCGCGGCCGGTGGCCAGGTAGGCGTCAGCGGCAGCATGCGGCGCCTGTGGCGTCTGCGGGTTGCTTTTCGAGTAGTCGTCGAACAGATCATCGTAGAGGTCACGCACGCGCACCTCTTGCCCGCACTTGGCCTGTCGGCCACAGCGCAGCACCCATGGCTTGAGGTAGCTGGTGTAAAGCTCCTTCTTGCCGCAGTGAGGGCACTTGCCCCCGCGCATGTACTCGGTGCCGCTACGGTGCTTAAGGCCATAGTCGCGCTGGACGCGCGACAGTACCTGTTGGCGGATTTCTTCTTGCATGGCGGCTCAGCCTTCGTTCGCCGCATGAGCGGCGGTGCGGTGGTGTTGCATGGTTCTCTCCTGACCGCCCCCGGCGGCGTTGGCGCGCAGTCGGGGCCGGGTGGTGCATTACTCGTCTGCAGGGCGGGATCGGCTCAGGATCGCGGCGAGGTCTTCGGCCATGTACTGCGCGACGGCAGACGTGTGATCGGCTTTGATATCCAGCATCTTTGCCGCTTCGCTCGGCAGCTTGGCCAGCAACGCGGCTGCGTCGGCGATGCGGCACAGTCGCAGGTAGTCGGCGCTGCCGATGACCTGCGCACCGCGATCCATCGGGCCGGGCAGTACCGGCGTATGCCCGTTACTGCTGGCCATCAGTTCACCCCGCCTGGGTAGCTTTCGCCTGTGCGCAGCCATTGGAAGAAGCGCTCGGCCTCGCCCTTGGCGAGCAGGTAGACGACGGTTCCGATCTGGATTCCCCCGGTAGCTGTCCTGAGCACGTTGCGAGAGTGATGCGCGGTGAACGTCGCGGCTGTGTCCGACTCGATGTGTACCAGCGCCAGAAACAGGATCTTGTGCTGGTCGAACGAGGCACGCAGGCCGAGGCCAGGAATCGGCGTCTCCAGCACGATGACCGGACGCAGGCATGGCTCGGGGATGGTCACGTTGTTGGGCGGCGCCATCAGTGCGCCCCCTTACCATCAGCGCCACGGGTGTCCCTACGGGCATCGCACTGTGCGGTGTAGGCCATCAGTACGTCGCCCAGGGTGATGGCGAGCGGGGACACGCCCACACCGACCAGCCGGGCAATGAACGCCTGGTAGTCTTCATTGGGCCATTCGAGGGTGTCGGCGATCAGGCCGAAGGCGAGCGAAATCTGACGCGCGGCAGCGTTGCCGGGCGTGGAAGGGGCGCCATGAGGCATGGAGACGTCTCCTGTATCCGAGGATTGATCTCGGGGAGACGTTCTTAAGCGCCCCACCGAGGAAGTCGGGAGGTTAAGAACCGGGATACAGACCGGCCGACAGCTTTCCCCTTGCGGGTGTTGTATCGCTGCCGCCTCCCGACGCAGAAAGACGTCGGTGCGCTCGTTTTGCAGGCGCAAAAAAACCGCGATGCTGACGGGCGCGGATGCCGCTGTATCCTCGGAGTTCTTAAGCTCCTTGGCGCAGATCCTGCTCCCCGTCCATGGGGAAGTCAAGTAAATCTGTGTAGAAATGTGCAGATTGGTTGAAGCGGCAGACAGGCTCATGCCGACACCTGTGCAGCAGTCGTTGCAGGCAACACGTCGTACGCACCACCGGCGGCGATGTGAGCCTCCACTAGGGCGCGAAGCTCGGCAGCGTCGCGCTGTTTCTGCGCGAAGGGCACGTACTCGACCCCTGCCGGCGCGGTGACGAAACTCGGCTGCATCGCCGAGGACCATCCATCAAATTGTGTCTTGTGGCGCATCACGGGCGCAGCACTCCCTTGCTGGCACCGTAGGGCGCCAGGTCAGTTGGTGGTGGAAGGGGAAATGGCGGTCAGGAGACGGGCGGGGCGCCGCATTCCTGCTGATTGCATTCGGTGGCTTCGATCCAGTCGATCTGCGCATCACCGAGTTCCTGGCGCCAACGTTGCTGCAGCAACGAACGCTCGTAGCCGGGCGTCGGCGGTAGCTCGCATGCCGGGGCATTGGGCAGGCCGCTGGGGCTGGCGATGCTGGTCAGTTCCGACATGCCCGTGTAAGTCGCGCCGCACATGGGGTTCTGGCACACGTACGCATCGGTCCGCAGATGACGGTGCTGCAAGGCGCTGGTGCGCTTCGTCAACGGCGTGCCGCAGGCGTCGCAGGTGAAGACGGCGCGTTTTCCGACCGGCCCGCTCATGCCTTGGCCCTGCGCTTGGCTGCGGTCGCAACAGCCTTCGCCGGCGCCGAGGCCGTACCCCGAGCGGTCTTGGTGGTGCGAATCCGGGCGGATTTGGGCGATTCTGTGTGAGAATCAGGGGCGGCTTTCATGCCGAGGGCTACAGCGGCTGCGTGGGTCTTGCCGATCCGGCACTTGCTGTCGATCCGCAAGGCGTTGTTCACCGCATGGCGGCTCAACCCGTTGGCTTCTGCGAAGGCAGCAACCGACAGGCCGTTGTCGACAAGCCACTGGCGCGCCTGCTCAGCAGTGCGCAGCTTGGATGCGGTAGTCCGTCGTTTGGCGTTCATTCCGTTTCCCCTGTGTATTTCTGGGTGAAATGGTGGTGAAGTTAACTGCACCTGTCAAGGGGGAATTTGCGTGTCTGTAGGTATTCGCCTGAAAGAAGAACGGAAGCGGCTGGGTTTGACCCAGGAGGCCATGGGATTGGCCTGCGGTGTTGCCAAGCGCACGCAGATCCTGTTCGAGCAAGATGCCCACCTGCCCGGTGGTGCCTACTTCGTCGCCGCTGATGAACTCGGCGTCGATGTGACCTATGTGCTGGTGGGCAGGCGCGAGCGCCTGGCCGAGGCTGACGCCGACCTGCTCGATGCGTGGCGCAGTGCGTCGGCTTCGGCACGTGCCGCCGTGATGGCCGCGCTGCGCGGCGTAGCGCCGGCGTCGGCCACAAGCGCGCCTCGAACCTCCTTCGAGAACACCAGCATCGGCCAGCAGATCAGCGGCGATGTTGATCTGCGCGGACAAAAGATCGTTGTCAAGGCTCCGAAAGGATCGAAGAAAGCCGCCCGCTGAGGCTCACCCCACATCGCATTCAGGCCGCTAACTCGCCCGTACAGGGCGCCGGTGGGGCGCGGTTTTCGATGTGAGGGAATATGGGTTGCAGCAGTGATGTGAAGCGTGGCGAGGTGGTGTGCGTGTGCGGCGGGCCCACCGTGTTCGAGGGAGCCGTGATTGGCCAGGTGTTTACCGGCGATGTGCAGATGCAGTGTCCGCATGCGCACCACCACAGCGCGCAAGCCGACGAACGCGAACGGGCGCCCACGGAGACGGGGCGCCCGTTGTCGACAGCATTGATCGCGCTGGCGATCTGGCAGGCCACTTACCCGGCGGCAGCGGTTGCGGATGACTGCGGATCATCGCTCGCGCATGCCGCCATGTTCTTCGCCGCAGGCGCGCTCACGCGTTACTTCAAGCCGAGACTTCTGCGCTGGATTCGCCGCCGCGCTCAAGCTCCAGCGCGGTAACAAAGCCGCCGCCGCCGTCGACGGTGTGCGTAGCCTTGGACACCAGCCAATCGGTGCCATCGATTTCCGGTTTGAAGCCGCTCACCGTCACGGTCTGCTCCGGATAGATATCGGCACGCCCGAGCGCGAGGCGGTAGCTGAGCTGGGCAGTGCCGCGATCAAGCCGTTTGAACTCCGCCTCAGCATGCTGGCGCGCTTCCTCCGCAGTGGCATACGTGGGCTGCATCTTCTTCTCGTTCTCTGACGTGCCCACCAGTACACCGGTGCGACGCGCTGCCTTGCGGTCGCCCCAGTAGGCCCGTACGCCCGTGTACTTCTCGCGGTCAGCGACGGTGTAGCGGTGTTGATCGCCGGATGCGCGAGTGATCTGGACACCGGGCAGCGGTTGGCCGCTGACGGTAGTGCCGGCGCCGATAGGCGCGAAGATCAGCGCGCCGGCTTTCACCGTGGCCACCGCATCAAAACGCTTCCCCAAGCGCGTCAGGAGATTGATATCGCTCTCGTTGGCCTGGTCAAGATGGGGGATGCGGACGGACGCAAGGTTTGCGGCAATGGACGGGCGCAACGAATGCTCGGCGGCGATTGTGCCGAGAATGTCGCCCAGGGTGGCGTCATGCCAGCTGCGTTCGCGGCGGCTGCGGACAGCACCGGTCAGATCCGCCGAGCGCGCCCGGATGGAGACGATGTCGGGAGCGCCGCTGTGCTCCACGTCATCGACCACGAATGTGCCCTTATCGAACAATCCGCTCTCGCGCCAGCCGATGGCCACCTGCAGCGTGACGCCACGTCGCGGTAGCGCCACGCGCCCATCATGGTCGTGCAAGCGCAGGTTCAGTTCGTCGGCTTCGTCGCCCCGGCTCTCCGTCAGCGACAGGTCCAGCAGTCGCGGGGCGAGGCGGTCGGTCAGGTCCTGGCCGTCCAGCACCACGCGCCATGCGGGGATCGGGTACGGTGCCGCCCTCATGCGACCGCCTCGGTGGCGCCGTCGTCGTCCCGCTCCAACTGCATCTGAAATTCGATCAGGCGCGGCGTGCCGTCGGGAAAGAACTCCTTGCGCGTCTCGCTCAGGCTGACCAGCAGATAGGCGCCATATACCCGCCCACTGCCCTCCACCAGCGCCTGTGGCTTGCCCTGGTCGCCCAGCTCCCGCAGCGTGTCGAGCACCTGCAGATCGCCCACCAGCTCGGCGGCGATGGTGCCCTGCAGGGTGATGGTGTCGTCGCCTGGGCCAACGTACTGACGGGCCGGGCGTGCGCCCAGCCGGTCGCTGCTGGCGTGGCGCCACGTCATCTGCCGTTGCAGCTGCTCATAGGCCGCTGTGGAGAGGGAAAACACAAACGTGCCGTAGGTCATCATCATGGCGGCGTGCCTCAATCGCTCAGACGGGAGCCACGGCGGCTGGCCCGCTCGCGCTCAATGGTTTCAATGGTCTGGCGGACCAGGTCGGCGATGGCCTGGCCGTCGCTGCCCGGTGCCGCTGTGATCTGGATCGTGTAGCTGTTGCCGCCTGCGGCGCCCGTGGCGGCCTGCGCGGCACCCGGCGCCACTACCGGGCCGGCGCTGGCCATGACGGGCAGCGCAGCGGCGCCCAGGGCGATTCCTGCGCCTGCCTGCTTCATCCGGTCGCCCAGGGTAGCCACCTGGGACAGCGGCTCGCCCTGGCTGCGGTCGAGACCCCCGGCCAGGCCCTGCATGGTGAAGTCACCGAACTGCGCGAACACCCGCGATGGGCTGTGGATGCCGAGCATGCCCTTGAACTTGCCCACCACGCCCGAGGCGACGCCGGCGACGGCATCCATGGCCGCGCTGCCTTTGGACACGATGCCGTTGACCAGGCCCTGCACCATGTCGATGCCGGCCTGCATCATCTGCGCCGGCCAGCCGAGCAGGATCTGATTGACGCCTGCCCACATCGCGCTCAGGCCCGAGCGGATCTTGTCGCCGTTGCCGGTGAACAGGCCCACGATCAGATTCCACGCGCCCTGCAGGTACGTCCACGCACCGCCAACAGCGTTCTGGATCACCGGCAGGATGGTGGTAAAGGCGCTGACCAGCCAGCCGATGGCCTTCACCGCCATGCGCAGGTTCACCGTCAGCACGGTGCCCAGGATCTGGCCGAACCCGCGCCCCGCATCGGTGGCGCCCTGCAGCTGCTCGCTGGTGGCCTCGAACGGGGCGAACAGCTTCATCACCCAGCCCCACGCCTGGCTCATCGCCGAGGACACCATGTCCCACACCGGGCCGAGCGGTTCGAGCGCGGTGGCCAGCTCCGCCATGATCGGATTGACCACGTCGAGAATGCCCTGCCAGGTGCCGATCATGAATGCCTTGATCGGCTCCCAGTATTTCCACACCAGCGCTGCCACCACGCCGATGGCGGCGCCGATGGCCAGCACCGGCAGGCTGATACCCCCGAGCAGCGGCAGCAGCATGCGGCCAACGTTGAACAGCATCGGGAACGCCCGGCCGCCCAGGGAAAGCACCTGGCCCACCAGCTTGCCCAAGCCGCCGCCACCGCTGAGCAGCATCACAGCCTTGTGGATCTGCGTCAGCGCCATCGCGCCGACCCCACCTGCGACCACCAAACCGCCGAGCGCAGCAGCCAGCGCGGTGCCGCCGATGGCCAGCTTGGCGATGGTGGCGACCAACTGTGGGTTGTTCTTGACCCACTCGGCCATGCGGTCGGCGACCTTGGCCACGCGCGCAGCCAGCTCCTTCACCGTGGGCAGCAGGGTCTTGCCGATGCGCTGGGACAGCACGATGGCGCTGTTCTTGAGCAGGATCAGGCCGTTCTCGGCAGTGCCGACGCGGGCGGCGTACTCAGCGTTCATTGAGCCGCCGTACTTCTGCTCATCGGCGACCTTGCCCAGGTTCTCCTTCAGTAGGTCGAGATTGGTCAGCAGCGGGGCGATGGCGCCGATGGATTCTCGGCCGAACAGTTGCGTCATGGTCGCGGCCTGCTCGGCCTTGGGCAGCTGCTTGAGCTTCTCCAGCACATCGAGAATGGCGCCGCCGGCGTCGTCCTGCATCGCCTTGGCCAGGTCGCCCGCCTTCAGGCCGAGCTTGTCGAACGATGCCACCTGACGGGCCGTTGCCGCCTCGCCCGAGGACAGGGTGAGCAGCATGTTCTTGATGCCCGTGGCAGACACTTCCGACTCGATGCCCATACCGGCCACCGTGGCGCCCAGCGCCGCCAGCGGGCCGCTACCGAGGCCGGCGACCTCGCCGAGCGCGCCGATCCGGTTCACCACCTCGCTGATCTTCTGCACGCTAGCCGGGCCGGTGTTGCCCAGGTAGTTGATCTTGTCGGCCAGCACAACCACGTCATCCTGGCCCATGCGGAAGGCGGTGCGCCAGGTGGCCATCGTCTGGCCGGCGTCTTCGGCGGTGGTGTCGAAGGCTACGCCCATCTTCGCCGCGTCCTCGGCGAAGCGAGTCAGCTCAGTGCTGGCGATGCCAGCTTGGCCAGCGGCAGCAACGATCTTGGCAATGTCGGTGGGCACCATGGGCAGGCGCCGCGACAGCTCCTGAATATCGTCGCCCATCTTCTCGAAGCCATCGGGCGTGTCGAAGTCGACCACCTTCTTGACGTCGGCCATGGCGGATTCGAACTCCATGGCCTGAGCGATGGGCAGGCCCTGGGCGCGCAGCGCACCGAAAGCTGCCAGGGCGACGCCGGCGCCGTGCGCGGCGGCGTTCATGCCGGCGCTGTGGATCTTCTGGCTACGGGCCTTTGCTGCGTCCAGCGCAGCCAGGCGAGCGCGCTGCTGCTCCATCTGCTGCGAGGCGGCGGCGATATCCGTGCGCAGCCTGCGCTCATGCGCACCGAGCTGGCGCGTGCTGATGCCGGCCCGATCCAGTCCCGAGCGCAGCCGCTGCAGCTCGACCTGCTGCTGCTTCTGCTGGGCGCTCAGCTGGGCGGCGGCAGTCTTGGCCTGGCTGAACTCACGGCTCAGCTTGCGCGTGGGGGTGCCAGCCTCCCTCATCTGGCGGGCCAGCGCCACCACGCGCGCCTGCGCCTGCTGGTAGCTCTGCTCGGTACCGCGCAGCGCCTGCTGCTGCTGGCGGTAGGCGCTCACATCGCGCTGGGCGTTGTTCAGACGCCGGAGGGTGGCTTGCTGCGCCTGCAGGGCCGAGGCCAGCCCCTTGCTGCCGGCCATGACTTTGCGGAAGGGAGCGGTGGCCTGATCGAGGGCCTGCAGCACCACCTGCAGGCGAAGGTTGCCGCCGCTCATGCGACGACAACCGCTGCGCCGGCTACGCCGAGGGCGCGTCGGTCGGTGAGGACACCAGCGCCGCCAGCAGGCGGCACAGCGCGCTCAATGCCCAGACCAGCAGCCCGCCGACCGAAGCCAGCAGGAGCAGCACAACAGCGATGGCGATCAAGGTGGCCATGGGCGAAAGGTATCACGGCTCGGCTCCACTTCTTACACGGGCGCGCTCGCGCCATTCGATCAGTTCAAACAGCGAGAGGGCCGATAGCTCGGTGAGGGTGAATGGGAAGATCACCGCGATATCGGCCATGAAATCCTCTACGCGCTGAGGAATTCCCGTTGCGCCTTCGGCACAAAAAAACCAGCGGCGAGGGTGCCGATGGCGACCAGGTCGGCAGGGTCCAGCTTGTTCACGTCGGCAGCCGTCAGCGTCGGCTCGGTGATGCGCGGCAGCAGCGCGGCCACCGCGCTAACGTCGATCTGCAGCAGGTCCACCAGCTTGATGCCGCGCAGCTCCCCCGCGTTGGGCTTGCGCAGTTTGATGGTGGCGATGACCTGCTCGCCGCGCTGGATTGGGTAGTCGAGGGTGACTGTGTTGGCGTCGATGGCTTCGGCGCCGGCGGTGGTGGTGGCTTTGTCAGTCATGTCGTGGGTCTCTCAGGGCAGAGGTGGGCCGGGCCGCTGAGGCAGCCCGGTTATGTGGGTCAGGCGCCGATGGCGCGTCGCTGGCCGGCCAGCTGGTCCACGCCGTTGACGATGAACACCATGCCGACCATGTCGATTTCGATCTCGGTACGGCCGTTGATGCTCAGCTTGTAGTAGCTGGCGGTGGTCTTCACGCTGAACTCGGTGTCGTCGCCGACCTTGCCGGTGCCGGGGTCAATCTCGCTGTGGCGGCCGCGGATGACGATCTCCACCGCATCCACGTCGGCGCTGTCTTCGCGCTGGTATGCGCCAGCGAAGCGCAGCTGCACCGCGTTGTGGGCGATGGCGCCGTACTGGCGCAGCACGTCGCGCATCAGTCCGCCGCACTTCCATTCCAGTTCGATCTTCTCTTGGCCGAGGTCGATATCGATGGGGCCGAGCATGCCGCCGGCGCGGTATTCCTCCATCTTGCGGGTCAAGGTCGGCAGCTTGACCTCGGTGACCTGGCCCAGGTAGCTGAGGCCGTCGTTGAACAGGTTGAGATTCTTGAGCTTGCTGGGCATGGACATGGGAAGGGTTCCTCAGTACGGCATCAGCCGTTGATACGGGCCGGGAAGTCGGCGAAGTAGCGGTCGGTGATGCGCTGGTTCAGTACCAGGTTCTCCAGCGGCGGTACCGGCGTGTAGTCGTAATCGATGGTCACCCGGCCGGCCTTCAGCTGGCTGGGCTCGTTGGCGGCTTCGTCGTACCAGGCCGATGCACCCAGCACGTAGCCCGCGTTCACCAGCTCGCGGAATTTGGCATTGATGCTCTCCAGCATGTCGCGGATGAGCGACGGATGCTCGGGCTTGTCGATGTAGACCATCTGCGCCTCTGCAATGGTGTCGGCCAGGATCTGCGCGGTGCGCGTGGCCGTCTCGAAGGCGAACAGCGGGTCGTCGCTGCAGGTTCGCGAACCCCAGAACTTGTAGCCGTTGGAGTTGATGAGGGTGGTGATGTCGGCGGCGTTCAGCAGGCCAGCGTCGGTCGCCGGATCCTGCAGATCCCAGTGTACGTCGCGGCTGATGCCGGTCACGCCGGCGACGGCCACATTGGAGATCGATTTGTGCCAGCCCTGCTGCTCATCGATCATCGCGCGCAGGCCCAGGGCGCGGGCGGTCGCGAACGCCATGCTGGTGGTGGCGTCGGCAGTGTTGAACGCGACGAAGTCGGGATAGATCAGCATCAGCTCGCGCTGGCTGAACTGCTCGCGATAGGCGATGGCCTCGCTGACCGAGGCACTGGCGGCACAGCTCACGTAGGCCATCGCGCGCAGCTTCTTGGCGATGACCGCCAGTGCGGCCGAAACCGGTTGGGTGTCCAGACCGGGTGCGCCCAGGATGCGCGGACGCACGCCTACCTGCGCCTCAGCCACCAGCAGCGCCTGCATGCCGGTGAAGGTGGCGCCGTCCTTCTTGCCGATCACGTTGGCGGTGGTGGCGCTGTCGTCGGAACCTTCGGCGACGCGCACCACCACGGTAATGGCGTTGGCTTGGTCGGCAATGGCCTGCAGCGTGGCGCGCAGCGTGCCGCTGGTGCCGGCCTTGCCGACGGCGCCCAGCACGTCGGTCAGGAGCACGGGACGGTCGAGGGGGAACAGCGTGGCGTCGGCGTCCTGCGCGGTGCAGACGACGCCGACAACAGCGGTGGCAACAGTGCGGATCGGACGCACGCCGCCGTTGATTTCGATGACGCGTACGCCGTGGTGGTAGTCGGTGGCCATGAGGGAACTCCTGCGGTTATGGGGTGCGGAAGCGAAGCGGGACAGAGAGACGGGTGGTGCTGGAGGCGCCGGCGGGCACCGTGCGCTGGCCATCCAGATCCAGCACGAACGTGCCTGGCTCCTGACCACGCGAGAGGGTGATGCGACTGAGGCGCAGGCGCGGCTCCCAACGCATCAGCGCCGTTGCAGTAGCGCCATACAGGCGCAACCGCGTGGCTTCGTTGAACGGCTGGTCGATCAGCTCCGGCAGCAGCGAGCCGTAGTCGCGGCGCTGGATGCGCGAGCCGATGGGAGTAGTGAGAATGTCGGCAATGGACTGCCGCAGATGCGCGGTGTCGTCCTTGAAACTGCCTGCCTGACCGTCCATGCCGATCATGCCGGCGGTCCCGACGTGCCGCTGCCCGGCTGCACCGCGCCGTGCTTATGCTGCTTGAGGCTGATGCCGCCGCCCACAACGTCCTCGGAAGCCTCAGCCTTGCCGTTGATGGTGACCTGGCCGGTGATGCTGGTATCGCCGTTGATGGTGACCGGCCCGTTGATCGTCACGCCACCATCTGCGGTGATCGTGGCAATGCCACCGCTAGGCAGGATGGCTGCGAGCGCATGTGACGCGCTGTCGTAGCTGATGACAGCGCCATCACTGAACTTGACCGTGACCAGATCCGCATTGTCGGACGGGGCGGGGTACTGATCGCAGTACAGGCCGCGCAGGGCGACCGCATTGGCCAGGTCGCCGTCGCTGCACACCAGCGTCACCTGCTCGCCGATGCTCGGCGGTGCCCACACCGCGAGCGTGCCGGCGGCGGATGCCAGCCATGGGATGTAGTCGGTATGGGCCTCGCCCGTGCGGACACGACACAGCGCCCGCGCATGATCGACCGTCGTCACCACGCCATGGCGCAGCAGGTTGTTGATCTGTTGGGGCTGGGCGCTATCCATGCGCCCATGTTGTGCCGTGCCTCTCGCGCGCGCACGTAATGGCACGCGTAGATCGACGCGCTACAAAGCTGCGGTTACCACCAGCCGGCCGCGCCTACGCTGGCCACCATGATGGAACGGCTGACGTTCCCGCCGGCCCTTCGCATGAGGCAGTGGAACTCCACATCCGCGCGCACATTCTGGCCCGAAGCGCTGGGCACGCTGACCTGGGCCGAGCATGACTGCGAAGCGCTGGCATTGCGCCAGTCCGGCGCCGTACTGCCAACGTTCGCTGCGCCGACGTTGGCGAACTCGAAGCGCACGTCGTACTCGCCCACGCCGCCGTTGCGCAGCCACATCCCGCGCTCTGCCACGCGGCTGGAGTTGTTGCCGCCGCCGATGGTCGACACCCAGACCTCGTAGGCGCCATCAGCGTTAATGCGCAGCTCCACCTGCGCCGAGGTGTTGCCCTGCGCGTTGGTGTCGGATTGGTTGTGTGCGGAGAAGCCCTTGCCGTGAAAGGGCAGAACGTAGGTTGCTGTGCCCTTTGCAGCCCACAGGTTCGACACGTCGACGCCGCCGGAGCGATATCCCACGTCGCCACGCTTCTGACCGTACTGGATGTGGGCATACCGGAGCGGTTGCCCGCTCCGCCGGTATCCGCTGGCGGTCGGGCCATCGCCCATCACGTCGGGGTCGAACAGGTCGTCGAAGTCATAGCCATTGATGCGGTACCCGCTCGCCATGTCAGACCCTCTCCCGCAGCTCGCGGACCTGGCCAGCAAGCTCCTGAATCGAGCGGGCCAATACCGGCAGCAGCTGGTCGATCTTGATGGACGGGACGCGCTCGCTGTTGAACTCGACGCCTTCCAGGTTCACTGCTTCCGGTACCAGTTCGGCCAGTTGTTCGGCGACGAAGAACAGGCGGCGTCGGCCGTCGTTGTTGTACTCCGGCTTGTAGTGGCCCACTGCCAATTCCATGCGCTCGACTTCCGCCAAGCCATATGGCTGCGGACCTTCGATTTCCTTCAGCTTTATGGACGAACCGAAGTCGTAGCCGCCTGGCGTGTTGAACCCGGTGGGGCGGGCTTCGAACAACATGGTAAATGCGCCGCTGTTGCCGTTGCGGATTCGCCCGAAGAGTGCGTCCCCGTTCGCCGTGTAGAAGTACGCGTGGTGTACGCCATCTTGCATGGCGATGCCGCCGCCATATGACCCGGAGGAGATGAGTCCTGCGGCCTGGGGTGCGTTGGGATCGAAGGCACCGCCGCCCTTGACACCACCGTTCGCAACTAGCGCCCCCGAACCGCTCAGGCTCGCGACGATCACGCCAGTGCTGTTGGCCCAGGCGTGAGCAGTCGCCCGATAGTACGCAGTCGCATCGGGGAGTGAGCCGTCGTAGCTGCTGCGGCTGTCCCAATAGACCACGTTTGAACCGCTAAAGACGCGAGCAACAGGGTTGCCAGGATAGCCAACGCGAAGGCCGACCGTGGTCAGGTCGCCGGTCATCGTGTCCCCCGTCTTGTTCACCTTTTTGCCGGGGTCAAAGTTGCCGCTGGTCCAGATGGTGCCGCCGGCCGAAAGGGTGGCGGTATACCCGCCCGCCGAGTTGGTGAAGTCGAAGTAGGCCCCGTTTTTAGCGATGGAGGAGCCAGTATCACCCAGCACCAGGATTCCGTTACTGGCGACGCCGTTCCATCCGTAAGAACGCAGCATGGCCCCATTCACCGCCAGTGGCCCGGTGAAGGTGTCTCCGGCACGGTTGGCTTTGCCGTCGAGCGCTGGCTGCAGGCCGTCTACCTCGCCGATTGGATGCGTGTGGGGAGCAGACGGAAACCTGTTCGGCACGCCAGTGAAGTTCTTCCACTCCAGGTAGTGGTCGCCGTGCGCGCCGTCAAGCAGGTCCGCGTTGAGGCCGTTCCCATGGCCCTCATCGCGCAGCGCAGCGGACTTCAGGCCCAGTTCGACGCGGAACATGGCGGCGGTGGCCAAGCCGAGCAGCGTCTTGACGAAGGTGGAGGGCGCCCCGGCTCCGAAGCGGTTGTTGATGTAGCGGGCCAGGCCGCGCGGGGTGATCGCCGTGGCGTGATCGCTGCCGGCGTCTGCCTCCTGCTCGGTGGCCAACCGCACTACGCCCATCTGCGTGGTCGTCGCCGGTGGATTGATGAAGTCGATATCGCCGACCTCGATGCTGGTGGCGTTGATCTTGGCGAACCGAATGTCCGTGGCCAGCAACAGGGTCGCGGCCGCTGCCTTCTCCATGATGGGCGTGGACTGCGAGTAGACGGCAAACAGCGTGCCGTCCTGCAGGTACAGGCCAAAGCCGCGCAGCGTGTACGTGTCGGTGCCGTCGTCGCGCACGTTCAGGTGCAGCGTGTCGTCGGCAACGGCCTTGCCACCGAAGGTGGTCAGGCGCTTGAACTCCGCCGGCACGGATGCGCCCACGGTGCCCACGTCGAAGTGCTGAGCAGTCAAGCCGACCTGTGCGACCTTGACCGGCGCGGTACCCGTGTTCTCTGCGTTGATGATGGCGGCAAAGCCTGCCGGCGTAATGGTGATCTGGGGGATGGGCATGAGTATGTCCTACGGTTCGCTGGCTGACAGCTGCAGGCGGGTAGAAGTAAGCACGCGGGCCACGCCCAGGACGCCGATGGCACCCTCGGCGTTGATGCCCTGAGTGAAGGAGTAGTGCGAACGCACGGGCTTGGCGCGGTCCACCGCAGCCATCACCTGGTCGATAAAGTCGGCGGTGGCGTCTTGCCCACCTTGACCGCTCAAGGTCAGCAGCAGCTCGAAGGTGTGGGGCTGGCCGGGCGGGTCCATCTGCCACCACTCGCGCAGCTGCACCTGTCCGCCGAAGCTGGCCACCACGTCGGCAATGCTCTGCGCGGTGCCCTTGTGCCGTTGGATCTGGAACGAGCTGGCGATGCGGGCGCGCTTGATCTGTTCCGGCCACTCGCTGTCCCAGGTGTCAACCGACACCGTCCACGCCAGGAAAGGCAGAAACTCCGCCGGGCACGTCCACGGGTTCCACAGCAGGTGGTGAACCATCGGAATGCCCATCAGCTGCGCATCGGCGCCCTCCACGGCCCGTTCCAGCGTGGTGGCATTGGGGGGCAGCAGGGTGCGCACCTCAGTCATTGGTGCCCACGTGTTCGATCACCACAGCGGTGCAGTACGCCGCGCTCTGCGGACTGACCGTGATATCTGCGGCGGGGCTGTCCAGTTGGACGCGCTGCACGCCCTCGACATGCAGCGCCGAGTACAGCGCCGAGAGCGGAACGTCACGGCCCAGCCGCTGCGACTGGCTCAGGAAAAGCCGCATGCGGCGGTTGGCCTCGGCAATGACCAGGGCGCTGTCAGGTCCGTTGAAGGTGGTCAGCTGCGCGCGGACTTCGTACGGCTCAATGGTGGCTGCCGCCACAGTCACGTGGTCGGTGAGGGGGCGCACGTTCCCGTTGAGCAGGGCCGATTCCACCGCAGCCAGCAGCTGCGCAGAGGGCGTTCCATCGCCCTCCCGTGAAAGCACGGTCACCACGACTTCGCCGGGCGAAGGGCTGGCAACGCTGGCGTCGAGTACGGCCACGTCGGCCGACAGGGTGTGGAAGATGTACGCCCCTTCGGGGCCAGCAACTGACAGGCCCTCAGGCGCGAGCTGGATGCGGCGCCGGAAATCTGAATCGCTTTCGTAGGCCGCCGGTGTGCCCGTCTCGGGATCTGCGGGGGTCAGTAGCTTTCGCTGAACCCCGTACGGTACCGCCAGGTTGTCGAGGTCGCCGCCCTGGGAGTACGGAAGAAGGAGGCCGCGAGCGCGCTGGTTGAACTGCTCTCGCAGCAGCACCTCTCGGTACGCACTGGCCTGCAGGATCTTCACCACCGGGTCGGATTCGACCACGGCGGTGTACTCCGGGCAAAGGCGGCGGAACTCAGCCAGACGCTCGGCGTAGATCGACTCGAACGAGCGCTGCTCGAAGATGTCGGGCGCCGGCAGCTTGTCGACTTCGATGGCGGTAAATGTGGACACGACAGCGCCGATTCGGGGATGCGTTTCAGCATCCCATCGCGCGCGCGCGTGGCCACCGGCTACGCCGTGTAGGGCGGGGGATTACGCTATAGACCGTCCAGATGGTCGAGGATCAGATCGCGCACCAGCTGTTCATCGGCGGGCGAGAAGCCCAGCAGGCGCCGACGTGCATAGGTAACGCGGGGCCCGCCCTTGCTGACCGCATCGCTGCGGCCCTCCTGATGGATCAGTGCAATGCGCGATACGCGGCCGGTGAAGCCGACAGCCACCTCATTGGGGGTCACACGTACGCGAAGGTGCCGCGCCTGCCGGATCTTGGCGAACATTGCGCCGCGCTTGATGCGCCCGGCCTTGGCCCGACGCAGGGGCGCGGCACGGCGCGCCGCGTAGGGTGTGCCATCGGGGTTTTTCTGCGTTGCGATGCGCTGCTGCTGTGCCCGGCGCAGCGCGGTACCGACCTTGCGCGCCAGCTTGCCGCGTTCGGCCGGCTGCAGACGCCGCAGCAGGGGCGCGGCCCAGGCTTCCAGTCGCTGCAGATCCTCGCTCATTCGGTGATCGCTGGCAGGGTGGCGATCTGGATCCCGTCCGCGACCAGGGCGCCGCCGGCCAGCGTGTCGGCGTGGGCATCCTCTGCAGGTGGCTCGGGCAGGTGCTGCAGCTGCACGCTGCCATCGGCGGCGCGGGTGACCAACACCCGTTCGGTGAGCGGCATCTTGATGGCCAGATCCACCAGGTTGTCGCCCAGCACGTCCACCTCGAAGGTGAGCTTCTCGCGGTTGGCAGGGTTGGCCAGCAGTTCGGGCTGGTGGCGGGTCAGCCACTGCAGCAGCGGCACCATGACCGCCTCGGGTGAGCTGCCAAAGTCGGTCAGCACCAGGTCCAGAGTGTAGCGGTACTCAAACGCCAGGCCCGGTCGGTAGGTGCCGGCCAGGCCACCACTGTCGACGAAGATCAGCAGCTTGTCCGGGTCGTTGGCCAGCGCGGGGACGGCGGCGACCAGGTGGTCCCGCAGCAGCTGCGGCTTCTTCATGGCGTACCTGCCTGCCGTTCAAGCTCGGCGTGCAGCTCGCGGGCCAGTTCCTGCAGGGCCACTACCTGCTCGGCGGTGGCGTGGCAGGTGGCGTAGTTGCTGGCGACGGTTTCGGCGACGGCAGAGAGCGGAGTGGCGGCGGCGGGCGCATCAGGATTTCCGGCAGGGCCGGCGGTGGGGCTGCCGCTCGCAGCGGTGTCGTGGAGCTGCACGAAGCCAGCAGGAACAACACAGGCAGCATCAGCGTTCGCGGTGACATAGATGGGAACCTCTTTGACGATGGTGTCGCCGCGCTCTTGCACCAGCTGTACGCGGTCCACGTACTTGGTCACGACGCGGGTGGTGCCTTCGGCCAGCTTGAGGCTGCTGGCCAGGGCGGCGTTGTCGGCGACGGCCTTGGCCAAGGCCGCGTTGGCCTCGTCCAGCGCGATGGTGGCGCGGCTGACGCGCGACTGCTGGCAGCTGAAGAGGCCGGCGGTAGCCAGCACCAGGGCGGCCAGTGCGAGGGCGCGGTAGAGCATCAGCGCGCCCCCAGCGCGGCCAGGGCGCGCGTGGTGCGGGCGGTGCGGTCTGCCATGCCATTGGGCGTGGCGCGGCTGCGGGCGTTGCCAAGGTTGATGACGCGGCTGACGGTCAGCACGTCGCGCTGATCGGCGTAGGTGTTGAGGCCGTTCTCTTTCCAGAACGCAGCCGCCGCCATGGCGCCGATCTCCGGCTCGATCAGCAGGCCCGGCTGTTCTTCCAGCGGCTGGCCGATCAGCTGCCCCATGCGGCGGTAATTGCCCCGGCCGGTATGCTGCAGCGGGCCACGGCCGCGGAACAGATAGCCGTCGCTGCTGGCCTCGCTACCGTTGCCGTTGCGGTTGGCGTAGACGCGGTTGCCGAGCTTTGCCGGCTGATGAACGAACCCGGCGGCCTCGGCTAGCGAGATGTACCGGCCGAACACTTCCAGCAGGCGTTCGCGGCTGTAGCTGAGCGACTCTTCGACACGCGACAGGCTCAGGCTCTCGTGGCCGACCTGTGCCAGGAAGTAGGCCGCGCGCACCGGCGTGTTGATGCCGAAGCGCCTCATGGCCGCGTTCAGCGCCTCGGCCCAGCGCTGTGCGCGCTGCAGCGGGCACTGCATGATCTGAGCGAGCAGAGCAGGGGTCAGCATGTCAGTTGCTCCCGAACAGGTGGGCCACGTTCCCACGCGCCCGATAGACCGCCACCAGCAGCACCACCAACAGTGCCAGCTGCCAAGCGGTGACGCGGGCGCCGGCGCCCTGCAGGATGATCTGCAGGGCCTGCCCACCGGTGCTGGCAATCAGCAGCCAGGCGCACCAGGCGATGCCGTGGCGATGGTTGGCGTTGGGCGCCGGCCGGTAGGTCAGCAGGCGCACGCAGATGGCGACGCAGCACAGCAGCGTGGCGGTGGTCAGTAGTTCAGCCATCGGAGCCTCCGCGCGGCAGGCGGCTCGGATCGGCGCTGCGGCTGCGCTCGATCAGGGCCAGGGTGAGGGTGATGATGGTGGCCGCACACAGGAACGCGGCCAGGCCGCTGGACGCCACGTCAAACCGGCGCATGACCTCCGTACCGCCCATGTAGCCGGCCACCACGCTGATGGCCAAGTAGATCAGCCGCTTCCAGAGCGACAGATCCTTGGCCGATACGACGAACAGGGTGGCACCGGCGAACGCGCCGATGAATGCGTCCGTCTCGATGCCCGGCAGCAGCGAGGCGAGGCCGACGCCGGTGGCCAGTGCGGCCATGCTGCCGGTGGAAGTTGGTTCGGTCATCTTCAATCCCATAGCTGGACAAGGGGACGCATCACTGCGCCGGTTGAGGGTGTCGGTACGTCTGGCAGTTCCACCACGGTGCCCATGGGCAGGACAGGGCCATGCAGGCTGATTCCATAGTTCAGCGCCATCACCCTCTCGACCATGCCGGCGGTGGTTCCGAGGTGCCGATGACACAGCGCGTCGATGGTGTCGCCCTGTAGCGAGCGGACGCGCATCAGATCAACTCCACCGTAACTCGCCGCAGCCCCTGCAGATCGCTGATGGCGTTGCGGTGATCGCGCCGCATCTCATCAATGGTCGGGGTCAGATCGTCGGCGCGTTGATTGCCCTGGGCGGTAGCGTCATAGGACCGGTAGCGCTCGTGCAGCTCCACGGCGGTGCAGCACTGCACTGCGCGCCGGTACAGCTGCAGCAGCACCGACTCTCCGTCGATCTGCTGCGCCGGTATGTCTGCCAGCGCAGCAAAGCCGTCCGCTTCCTTGCGGGCCTGCCACAACGCCAACTCCCGCGTGACCGAAGCCACGGCCAGCACCACGGTGTTGCGCAGCCGTGCCGACAGCACGTCACCCGGAACCCGGATGGCTTCGCGCAGCGCGTCCACGTCGATCTCCGGCCAGAATGCACCGGCGGTTACGGGGGCGAGCTTGGGTGCGGGTGATGCGTTGGCGGTGAAGGCGCTCATGGTGTGTCCGTAGGTCGCCGGTGGTCGGGGCGTCACACCAAGGGAGAGAGGTCTTGGTGATCGGCCCCGAGCCGGCGGGGTCGCGGGGTACGCTCGGTGTGAGGTCAGTCGTTGGACTGGCTGGCCTCGAACTTCTTCTGCAGGCGCTCGGCGCGCTTGAGGTCTTCCTTGCCGCCGCAGCTGTCATGCAGCTGGATGGCGGTGCGCAGGTCTTCGATGGCCTGGGCGACTGCGTCGGCGCTCAGTGGCGCGGCCTCGGTATCGGTGGCCAGCAGGCTGCGTCCACGCGCCAGCAGCA
Organism: Stenotrophomonas sp. DDT-1; assembly: GCF_001580555.1. Lineage (NCBI taxonomy): Bacteria > Pseudomonadati > Pseudomonadota > Gammaproteobacteria > Lysobacterales > Lysobacteraceae > Stenotrophomonas > Stenotrophomonas sp. DDT-1. The sequence goes on along the minus strand of NZ_LEKR01000009.1, from coordinate 88,747 downwards.
GACGGGCGCGCACTTCGTCGGGCATGTCCTGGCCCTCGGTGAGCGTGGCCGCCCGGTCGATCACATTCAGGTCGAACGGGGCGCTGGTCTTGAGCGCGTTCAGCGCGGCCAAGCCGATTTCCTCAGCCACCACGCAGGCCGCTGTGCGCTTGTGGGTGTCCGGCATATCCAGACCGTGGGCCAGGACGTACCGCGCAATGTCGAGGCCGGCATCGAACAGCCCGGCATCGAAGTGCCACAGCATCAGCGTGGAGACGATATCGTCCTTGCCGCCGGCGTCCGCCGACAGCACACCCTCCAGATACGGGGCATAGGACGGCAGCAGCGCAGTCTTGAGCTGAGCCTTGCCCTGCGTGGACTGGATCTGCTTCAGCCGGGCGCGGTCGGAAGCCAGGCGCACCTGCATCTGCTGGTAGATCGTGGTCCCTTCCATCAGGTTGCTGCCGGCGGTGCGCGCCGCCTCCTTCGAGGCGAGCGCACGCTTCACATGGCGGCTGGCGGGGGTGTCGACCATGGTCAGATCCCGAACTCGATGTTCTCGGCCACCGCGCCCAGACCGTAGTCCTCCACCACGTAGTCATCGTTGGACGACTCGAAGTTGGCGACGCGGTTCTTGTTCGGCTGCTCGATGATGTGACGGCGGCGCGAGGCAATCTGCCAGTACAGCGACAGGTTGCTCAGGCTGGTCACCATCAGCGACTTGGCCGGGAAGAACGGCACGATGACCGGCTGCAGGCCACCGATGCGCTTGGCGCCCAGGATCAGTTCGGCCGCGACCTTCTCGGTGGGGGCGTTGTCACGGTTGATGATCGGGAAATACTTGTCGTGCACCAGCTGGCGGCCGCAGATCACCACCAGGCTCGGATCTTCCTGATGCCACGGGTCGATCAGGTTGGCGACCAGGTCCATCACCAGGGCATCGATGTTGCCGTAATCAGCGTCGGTACCGCCCACCTTGATCTTGCCGCTGCCATCGACGCCTTCGGTCATGACACGCTCGGGCGCATGCTCGCGGTACTTCTGCAGCCAACCCTTGTTCACATCCTGCAGCATCGGATTGGCGACGCGGTCGGTGTTGATGGCGATGCTGGTGCCGTGCCAACCGATCATGATCCGGTCCAGTGCCTGGCGCTGGATGATCGCGTCGCGGATCAGGGTCTGGAACTCGGGACGGTGCGCCCAGGCGTCCAGACGGGCATAGGGCAGGGCGGTGTCAAAGTCGGTCTTCTGGCACTCGTAGGTGTTGGACACCAGCGAGGTCGGATCGGACGGATTGCGCTCGCCATTGCCGCTGGTATCGGTGCGGCCGGCAATGGTGCCGGTGATGCCAACGCCAACCTTCTGGCCCTTCAGTTCGTTCACGCCGACCATGTTGATCGCCTGCAGGAACGTGCTGCTCTCCTGCATGCGGGCTTCGAGGCTCTGCTGCACGGTCGGCTCGACAGAGAAGGTGTTGGCCACGCCGCTGACGTTGTTCAGCGTTGCAACCTGCTGGGTATAGCCCTCGAACAGGCGGCGGGTTTCGGTACGCATGGGAAGCTCCGTAGATGGTGAAAGAGAGGCCGATCAGCAGTCGGTGATGTTGGCGGCGTCCACGTCCTTGCCACCCGGAACAACCGGACGCTGGGTGAATGCCTGCGGGGTTTCGTCCAGCTTCTTGCGCAGGCCGGCGACCTGAGTGGACAGGGTCTGCACCTGCTCGCGCAGTGCGCGGTTGTCCTGGCTGAGCTTGGCCATGGCCGCATCCTGCTCACCCACCGCGCCCAGCAGCTGAGCGGCGAACTCGGCCACGTTGAACTCGGGATCTTCCTTGGCCGGTGCCGGCGCGGCCTTCTTGCCCAGGCCCAGGCTCGAAAGGAACACAGCGACCGGGCCGGGGCGGGCTTCCGGTTCATCCTCGGCGGTGAACTTGATGACCGTCTCGGTGGCTTCGGTGAACAGGTTCTCCGGGGCCTGCTTGCGGTCCTTCAGCGGGCTGTTCTCTGGGTGCTGGGCCGAGAACGCGAGCATGCTGGTGCCCAGGCTGGCGGGGGAGTCGGTCACGGCCAGGCCGAACAGGTACGCCTTTCCGCTGTCGGCGAACTCCGGGGAAATCTCGATGCTGGTAAAGACCTTCTGCTTGCGCACATTGACCATGTCGACCAGGTCATCAGTTGGCTCGACCTGGGCGAAGAGCGCCAGCTTCTTCTTGCCGGCAATCTCGACTTCCTCGGCCTTCACCGCCAGCACGTCGCCATAGGCGCGGAACGGGCTGTCCGGCAGCGTGCTGCGGAAGTGTTCCAGCCAGATGCGTGCGCCGTACACCTCCGGGTCGTAGGTTTCGGCGATGTCCGCGATCTGCTGGCGTTCGATCACGCGGCCATCGGTGGTGGCGCCTTCGACGGCGACACGAAAGAACTCGGAACGCTTCTTGGTTTTGCTGGCCATCTCGCCCTCTGCTGGTGTCGTTGCGCATCGGTTCTCGATGCGATGACCCATGGTCGAATGAGGGCGCTGTAGCGGCAACGCGGTCAGTTTGTAAGCCGCTGTTCTACGTGGGTTTTTCGTGTCGCGCGCGCGTGGCGGCGGGCAACCTGTTCACGTGACCAGCGTAGCCGAAAAACTCCACGTCGATCCACGACGCCAAGCCAAGTTCCTGTACTGGATGGGTTGGCGTGTGTGCGATATCGCCTCGCTGATCGGCGAGAAGGAAAAGACGGTCCACAGCTGGAAGGCGCGCGACGAATGGGACCGCGCAGACACCGTCGAGCGCATCGGCGGCGCATTGGAGGCACGCCTGGCCATCCTGATCCACAAGGAAGGCAAGACCGGCGGTGACTTCAAAGAGATTGATCTGCTGCACCGCCAGCTGGAACGGCAGGCGCGCATTCAACGGTACCAGGGCGGTGGCAACGAGACCGACCTCAATCCGGCGGTGGCCAACCGCAACGCGGCTCCCAAGAAGAAGGCGCGCAAGAACGAGTTCAGCGAGGAAGAGATCGAGCGCCTGCAGACGGCATTCGTAGATGGCTGTTTCGACTACCAGCGCGATTGGTACCGGGCGGGCAACGAACGCACGCGCATCATCCTGAAATCGCGCCAGATCGGTGCCACCTACTACTTCGCCCGCGAGGCGCTGATCGACGCGCTGACCACCGGTCGAAATCAGATTTTCCTGAGCGCATCCAAGAGCCAGGCGCACATCTTCCTCGGCTACATGCGCGGCTTCGTGCGTGAGGTGCTGGACCGTGACCTGACCGGCGACCCGATCACCCTGGCCAATGGCGCCGAGCTGTTCTTCTTGGGCACCAACGCCCGCACCGCACAGGGCTACCACGGCAATTTCTATTTTGACGAGTTCTTCTGGACCTACGGTTTCAACCAGCTGAACAAGGTCGCCAGCGGCATGGCGATGCACAAGAAGTGGCGCAAGACCTACTTCAGCACGCCGTCGACCATGGCGCATGAAGCCTTCGATTTCTGGACCGGTGAGCGCTTCAACAAGGGACGCTCGGTGTCCCAGCAGATCCAGCTGGACGTGAGCCACGCGCGCCTGATGGGTGGCCGGCATTGCGAGGACGCGATCTGGCGCCAGATCGTGACCGTTCTCGATGCGGCCGGCCGTGGCTGTGACCTGTTCGATATCGAGGAACTACGCCGCGACTACAGCGCCGAGGAATTCGCCAATCTGCTGATGTGCGAGTTCGTGGATGACAGCGCCAGCGTGTTCCCGCTAACCATGCTGCAGCCCTGCCAGGTCGATAGCTGGGTCGAGTGGGCGGACGACTACAAGCCGTTTGCCGTCCGTCCCTACGGCGACCGCGCCGTGTGGATCGGCTACGACCCGGCCGAGACTGGCGACAGCGCGGGCATCGTGGTGGTTGCGCCGCCACTGGTGCCTGGCGGCAAGTTCCGCGTGCTGGAACGCCACCAGTTCAAGGGCATGGAGTTCAAAGACCAGGCGGCGTTCATCGAGCAGATCACCAAGCGCTATTGGGTGACCTACATCGGCGTGGATGCGACCGGCATGGGCACCGGCGTTGCTCAGCTGGTGCGCCAGTTCTTCCCCGGCGTGACCGTCTTCAACTATTCGCCCGAGGTGAAAACGCGGCTGGTGCTGAAAGCCTATGACGTAATCAATGACGAACGGCTGGAATACGACGCCGGCTGGACCGACCTCACGCAGTCACTGCTGGCGATCCAGAAAACCATCACCCCGAGCGGGCGCCAGGTGACCTACACCGCCGGGCGCTCGCGCACCACTGGCCATGCTGACCTGGCCTGGGCACTCATGCACGCGCTGCAGAACGAGCCGCTGGAAGGCGGACAGGCTGCGCGCGGCACCATGGAGATTTTCTGATGACCGACACTGACCACGGCGCACCCAGCGCGCCGCCGGCGAGTATCGAGGCGTTCACCTTTGGCGAGGCCAGCCCGGTGCTGGAATCGCGTGGCTTCCTTGACTACCTCGAATGCTGGCGCAATGGCCGCTACTTCGAGCCGCCGGTGGATCTGCAAGGGCTGTCGCGCACCACGCGCTCCAACCCGTATCTGCACAGTGGCCTGACGTTCAAACGCAACATGCTGGTGCGCACGTTCCGGCCGCACCGGCTGCTGAGCCGCGAGGCGTTCTCGCAGCTGGCGCTGGACTACACCACCTTCGGCATGGGGTATGTCGAGCGACGCCGTGCCATGTCAGGCGCCGCACACAGCCTGGCCGTGCCGCTGGCGCAGTACGTGCGCCGTGGTGTCCAGCCCGGTGAGTTCTTTCAGGTGCGCGCCGGACGGGTAGAGCATGAGTTTCCCGCCGGTGATGTGTTCCAGCTGCGGGAGGCGGATGCCGATCAGGAGATCTACGGCCTGCCAGAATGGATGCCAGCCGTACAGGCCGCGCTGCTGAACGAGTCGGCCACGCTGTTCCGCAGGAAGTATTACAACAACGGTTCGCACGCCGGCTACATCCTCTACATGACCGACCCCCAACCCGAGGGCATGGACGTGGATGCGTTGCGAGACGCACTGCGGCAGTCGCGGGGGCCGGGCAATTTCAAAAACCTGTTCGTGCATTCGCCCAACGGGAAGAAGGACGGCCTGCAGGTGATCCCGGTCAGCGAGGTGGCGGCAAGGGATGAATTCACCGGCATCAAGAGCGTGACCCGCGATGACATGCTGGCAGCGCTGCGCGTGCCTCCGCAGTTGCTCGGCATCGTTCCGCAGAACAGCGGCGGCTTTGGCTCCATCCGGGACGCAGCGGCGGTGTGGGCGGCGATGGAGCTTGCCCCGCTGCAGACGCGCATGACTGCGATCAACGAATGGTTGGGCCAAGAAGTGATCCGCTTCAGCCCCTTCGAGCTGGGAGCTGCTGCGTGATGACTGGCGGGCAGAAGCTGCTGGGCGTCGCATGTGTCCGTCCGCTCTAGGTGCGAAAACATACGCTGTCGCTGAGCGCGCCTACGCAAGAAATGCGGTATCGATGTCAGCGGCTAGTGCGCTCGCGGCAGCACTATTTGATCTGAGCCAACTTATCGTAAGTCGATCTGCGAGAGCGTCTCGGGGTAGGTCCATCTGATGGGCGAGGGACGGGAACACCTTCTTTGCCCAACTACTACCCGAATGCCCAATTCCTGCTACGCGCGCCTTGGAGAAACAAGCCGTGATGCCGTTCAAGTAATCTTCGGTAGCGGCAATGTTGTCGTCAGTTAGAAGTAAGGATTCCGGCGCGAGGTCTCCCGGCAGTGAGAACAGTCCAGACGATGGCGAAGCGCCGATGTCTGGGTCTCGCACTCCAATTGCGCGCACCTTCATCTGCCGAAAACTCTGAACGAGGCGGTAGACGTCGTCGGTGTTTCCTACCGGGACAATAGCGCAGTTGTCCAGCAACTGTTTGTTCTTCTGGCGCAGCAGTTCTCTCAAGAACGCCTGTGCAACTGCATCCTCGACCAAGATGAGGTCCTGATTCGACTTCACCACGCCATTCAATTGGCGTGCTGCCGCAATGTACGGAGCGCGTGGTACCGCTGTGACAGCATCGTTCGCTCTAATCATCAGCAGTCGGCCATCAAGAGGTAGCGTCTCGAAAAGCTCGCCTGAATGAGTAGAGACGATGATCTGATGCCCCTTGCGATGCGACAGGCTCATCAGGTACCAGGCCAACCCTCGCTGGGCGTCGGGATGTAACGTGATTTCCGGCTCTTCCAGAAGAATGAGCGACCGGGCAGGAATGGCCTCCAATTGTCGAATCAGCGCGACAATCTTCTGCTCTCCGGCGCCCATGTGGTGTTCGCCGTACCGCTTGCCATTTTTCACCAGCTGAGGAAGATTCTCTGTCCACTGATCGGAAGCCGGTCCGACAGTGTGAATTGAGCCAGCCGTGTATCCCGCATTGAGGATCGATGAAATTGCCTGCACGACGTCCTTTGGGAGGGAGGAGCTCGCCTTTACCTTGACCTGCGCGCGATAAACATGGAGGCGGTCGCGGCGTTCGATGCGGGGAGCGAACAGCCCGATGCCAATAAACGCCACATTGCGTTTCGGATTGGTACGCGGGTAGCCCCAGCGAGTTCGGGCCTTCTGATAAGGGATCTCGACTTGCGGAGAATCATCCCAAAACGTGAAGCTCACTGAGGACCTTTCGTCGAACGCCGGGGTCTCGTCGCCAAGCGCGTTGCGCACCCAGTCTCCAATCTTGTAGACGCGCCCGCCTGTTTCCTTGACGTAGGCAGCGGAACAAAGTTGCAGCAGCGTCGTTTTTCCGCTGCCGTTGGTCCCGGCTATTGCAGTCACCGGCCAGGTGAACTCTATCTTCTCGGTTACACCGCGGACGTTGTTGATAGTCAGCGATTTCAGAACATTGCCGAAATGCCCGTTTCTGGCCTTCGGAATCGCCCAACGATCATTGATCCGAGAGATTACGTCCGCGATGTCTGATTGGGTTGCCATCTAGCATTCCTTGCGATTTGGTCGACCTACGTGGTCACTGCGGGGCGAGATTGTACAGCGTCAACCTCTCCGTACGATTCCGCCATACTGCGTACGTCTTCGTGGCTTTGGCCCTCGCGAGCGCACTCGCCTCCCGGCCAAGCAGAGGGGCGCAAGACAGATTCAGCGCGGCTGAGGCAGGCGGCTGCTGGGGGCCAACGGCTCAACCCCCAGTGCTTCCATGGTGGGCATTGGGACACCGAGGGTCGTGTTGACCTGATATAGCTGCCAATAAGCTTGGCGGCGTTCGTCTTCGTTGATGGCGGCGCTCAATGCCCTGGAGGCCTTGTAGGCCTGCTCATGGAGCATGAGCTTGTCTTTCACGCGCAGGCCCCGTGCGAACTCCAGATCTTCAGCCAAGGGAGCCACGTAGGGCTGGCGCAGTCTAGCTTCCATCGCGTTGAACGCCGATATGTAGGCCAGCTTGAACGCGAGAGCCTGCTTGCCCGTGAAGCCCATGGCCAACAGGGCGAACCCGTCACGGCTCAGGTTGTAGATCGGATCGCGCCGCACGGCGCCACTTCCAATGCCGACCTCCACCTCTGCCGCCTGGAAGAGATCCTCGGGGACCATCAGCCCAATTTTGGGCTGATGGTCCTGAGCGTCCGATTGTTCATCCACGTGCGCCTTGCTTTGCAACTGAAACTGGTCCCTCAAGTCGCTCAACAGGCTCTCTATGGCCCGCAGCACATGGCTGTGGCGCTTGTCGAAGAATGCGGCCACGTCGGTGCTGGTGGTGAAGGCACAGCCTGTGGGCGACACCCGGACAACTGGGATGGGGAGCTGATCGGTAGTGTTCATCCCCCCATTTTGCCCTCCGTCCCCGAGCGCGCGCACTCGTCTCCCCGCCACGCCTGCGCACTTCATAGGGTGCTTTTTCTGCACTCCCTGCGGCAAAGCCCAGCCCCGGCCCTGTGTGGCGTTCTCCGGGGTTTCCAGCCAGCGCCCGGCCCTGCGGTTCCCTGCGCAAGAGCGGCGCCTGCGAGGCCCTCTGCGGGCGTTCCCTGCCCCTTCTCGAAAGGCCCGATTTTTCAGGTGACCACGGGAAGGAGGTAACCAGGTAACACGCGGCCCAGAACAGGGTCTAAGCGTTTGATTTCAAAAGCATAAAGGTGGTTACCTTTTGAGGTGATGGGAGGTAATTTTCTGCCCCCTACAAGGTAATGTCATTGATTCATAAGGAATTTCTACTCTGCCGATATTACCTCCCCAAAGGGTAATCGGGTTACTCCAAGGTTACCCTATTGTTACCTTCATGAAGATCATATAAGCAATTGATTTTAAAAGTTAATTGACCGAATTCGACGGGCTGATTACCTTTGTTACCTCTTTCCCGTGGTCACCTCAAAAATCGCACTCTATCGCGCGTAAAGGGGGCCATCAGCTTCCCTGCCGCCGCACGCGCTCACGCCCGCAGCTCGCGCCCTTGTCGCAGCGCTTGCGACGCCCAGCCGTATCCTGCCGGCCATGCCGCTGCCCCCCGACTTCTACTGGACGACGCGCTCTGCCAGCCTCCCCGACGATGCCCCTACGGTCATCGCTTGCAGCGGCGTGTGGGTGGTCGTACTGATGCAACGGGTGAACGACGGGATCTGGATCGCCAGTCTTGACCGGCACCGGCATGGTCCCGGCGGGCCGTTCCGCTGGTGTACCAGCTACGAGCAGGGGCGTGCCGGCGCCGAGATGTGGGTGACCAGGCACGAGAACCGCCTGCGCGAGGATGTCGCCAAGATCGAGGCCTATCGAGAGGCGGTGCGGGCGAACAGGTTGAAGAAGCTGCACATCGAGCCGCCCTTCGGCTGGCAGGGGTAGACGCCTGCCGGCATCCGCTCAGGCTACGGGCTGCAGGAGCTGCTCGGTGTTGTTGCGTGGGGTGTTCACAGCCCGGCTCACGCGGTAAGCCTGCATAGCGGGCGGCTCGGAAGCCAGCAGCATCGCCATCGCTTCCTCCGGCTCAGCCGTGAGCCACGCGTCGAGCTGGCCAGGGTCGATCCAGACAGGCATCCGGTCGTGGATATCGGCCGACACCCCACTGCTGTCGCCGGTGATGATGGTGAAGGTGCCCAGGTTGCCGTCTGGCAGCAGCGGGCTGGTGTCCTCCCACAGGCCAGCGGCCAGTAGCGGCGCTGTGGCGTGGATGAACCAGGGATCTTTCTTCTCGTCGATCGGGCTCACCGACCACTCGTAGTATCCGGCCATGGGAATGACGCAGCGGCGTTTCTTGAACGCCGCACGGAAGGCTGGTTTGGTGGCCACCGTCTCGATCCGGGCGTTGATGGTCGAGCCCTGCAGGCCCTTGGCCTTGGCCCAGAAGGGCAGCAGGCCCCACGCCAGCCGGGTGACGTGCCGGCCTTCGCCCCGATCCAGAATCACCGAGGCGCGCTGTGTCGGCGCGAGGTTGTAGCTCGGCTGGATCTCGGCCAGGCCGGGTGCGAGGTCAGCCAGACCCGGCTGGCCGAAGTCGACAACGGGGAGCTGAACGAATCGACCACACATGGCGCGCGTTAGGCTGGGATCGCGCTGGGCAACGTCGGGGCCAGCATGTGGTCGCATTCAACAAGGCGCGCGTTGCTGACGGCCTGACGCTCGCCGCAGCCAGCGCACGCGAGCAGCGTGCCCCCTGGCATTGTCTCGAGCTGCGGCGCTTTGGTATGGGTGATGTGCTTGCAGCGGTTGCAGCGGACGCTGAGGGCGGTCACGCGGTCGAGGTTGCCATCGATGCTGCGTACAGCATCAAGGTCTAGAACGTAGAAAAGTCCTGTATCAGGCATTGCTGTGCACCAGAAAATTTTGCGCATGCTGCAATGTCGCGTGCCTCCATCTTGTGACGAAGGCCCGTATTCACCATCACTTATTACTGAACCGTTGTGCAGAGCGTCGCTACCTCACGCTCGCATGAGCCCGCTGCTGATAGGGTCGTGGCTCATCAAGGAGGTGCGCCATGCCTATCAGGGCGGTTGTATATGTGAGCAGCGCTGGCGAGGCGATCGCCGGCGACAAGCTGGGCCTGTCCAACGGAAAGCTGGATCAAGTTGTGGACGACGCGGCCCGGTTCAACCGTAATGCTGGCGTTACGGGGGTGCTCCTCTTCGATGGCGAACGCTTCCTCCAGTACTTGGAGGGGCCCGAAGACGGGCTGTCTGTGTCCTATTCCCGAGTGCTCGGCGCCAGCAGCCACGACGGTATTGTCGAGCTGCAGAGGGGCAGGGTGGGGCAGCGCCGGCTGCCGTTCTGGCCGATGAAGTGGCTTCCTGTGGAACCGGAAGAGCTGCGGCGCTTGGCCCAGGCGGACTGGACGCGGTTCAACCAGCGCGGTGATCCCGAGGATGCAAATGCCACGGCCATGGATCTGTTGGTCGCGCTTGTTGAGCCCTTCGCAATCGCCGCTTGAACCAGGGCAGCTAGATCGACGGGCGGAACAGTTGTCTGGACCGCTCGGCTACGCCCTCGATGTACTGAGTGAACTCAGCGCCATTCTCGCCGTCAGGTAGAAGTACGTCTGCGGTATGTTCGATGGCGTGCAACGCTTCCAGGTCAAGCCGCCCAGCTTCAATTGCGGAAATCATGCCGATGCACTCAAGGATGCCGTACCGGACGACGTTGGTCACATCCAATAGTGCCCGCAGTTGTTTCCGGTGTTCCGCACCGAACAGTGCTGATACGCGGTTCATCACCGCCTCGATCTCCGCCGCGTGGCCACCGACGCTGAGGCTGTGAAGGCGAAGCTCATATGATTGCTTCGTGAGGACGCGGTTGGACACGACTCTTTGATCCACTTCATAGCCTGACGGCGATGCCCGAGCCACGGTTAGCGAGTCTGTCAGTCCTTCAACTGCAATGAGCACTTTCTCCGCAAGCTCAGCATTTCGCTTGAATCGAAGCTCCTGCTGCCAGCGGTTTACACCCCACGCTGCCACAACCGCCGCCAGTAGCGCGGCCCAACCTTGAATCATCGTGCCAGTGGATGCCCAATCGACAGCATAGCCATGGGTACCGGAGACATACCCACCAAGGCTGCCGGCGAGTACGCCAAGCAGGCACAGTCCCGTTTCCTTTGTGGTCAAGCGCATCTTCATTGCGGTTCGGCTCCTGATGGGACGCGATGCAGCGATTCCGGTCGCAGCTGGGTGTAGCGCTTCAGCTCATTCCACGATTCGTGGAGGGTGACAGAGGCCACCTCGGGGATATCGTAGCCCTGCTCGAACAGCCGCGATGTGGCTTCGTGTCGGAGATCGTGGAAGCACAGATCCACGATGCCTAAACGGATGCAGGCCCGCGTAAATGACGTGCTGATCGATTTCGTGTTGTAGGGGAAGATCCGGTCTTCCCCCTCGGTCCGCGGCTGCCGCTGCACGATTGACCAGGCATCACCCAGCAGCGCAAACCGCTTATGGTTGCCCGCCTTTTTCCTTGGATGCTTGGCGTCACGCAGGAGGATGGTCCGCGTGGCCACGTCGATGTCTGACCACAGTAGGCGGGTAATCTCGCCTTCGCGTTTCGCCGACAGAATCGCGAAATCGATGATGTCCGCCATCGGAATCTGCGAGCGCCAGGCCGCCTGCATGAAATGGTCGCGCAGCTGCTTCAGCTCCGCATCGGTCGGCCTTCGGTCGCGCCGCTTGGACTTCCCAACCAGCCCAAGCAGCCGCAGGGCGGGGCGGGCCTCCGCGACTGGGTCCACCAGCAGCTTTACGCCTTTCAGGGGTGCGGCCAGCTTCAGCAGCTCGGAAAGGTAGCCCAGCTCTACGTTCATGGTTGCCGGCGAGCAAGCTGGGATAATGGCCCCCTTGCCGGTCATGTGGTTTCCGGTGACCCGGCGCCGAGCGTGCTCGATCACGTCGCCGGCGGTAAGTTGTCTGGCCGCGATGTGCCCCAGGCTCTCCTGCAGGCGGGTCATGTTGCCGGACTGTGTCTTCGACACCGCCTTTACGCTGGCCAGGGTCTCCGTGCGCCAGGCGATGAGTTCGTTGATCGTGGTTTCGTCGCCGGCGGTCCCGCCTCGCGCTTCACGGTCGGCCATCTCGCGTTCTACGCGGTCAGCCCAGGTCTTAGCGGCGGTCTTGGTGGGGAATGTGCGGGTTTGTTCTTTGTGGCCCTTGCGGCGCACCATAGCGCGCCAGCGGCCGTTCCGATTCTGCAGCGTTGCCATCGTTGTGCCAGTCCGTGTTGTGCCAAGGCCGGCTTGGCACACGGATGGTACAGATGAATGGGAATCACCGGGAAAAATTGGGAAAAATTGGGTGCTTTGCTGTGCCCCTGACAGGTCTTAAGTATATGAAAACGTTGAAAAGTGATGAAATTCGCCTGTCCGTGGCCCCCATGATGGACTGGACCGACCGCCATTGCCGCGTGTTCCACCGCGTGCTGGCGCCGGGTGTGCGCCTGTACACGGAAATGGTGCACGCCAATGCGGTCATCCACGGCGATCGCGAGCGCCTGCTCGGCTTCGACCGCAGCGAGCAGCCGCTGGCGCTGCAGCTGGGTGGCAGTGATCCGGCCCTGCTGGCGCAGGCCGCACGCATCGCTGCCGAGTGGGGCTACGACGAGGTCAACCTCAACTGCGGCTGCCCATCCGACCGCGTGCAGGCCGGCCGCTTCGGCGCCTGCCTGATGCGCGAGCCGGCGCTGGTGGCCGACTGCGTGGCGGCGATGGTCGACGCGATCGAGATCCCGGTGACGGTGAAGTGCCGCCTGGGCGTGGACGAGGACAACGACTATGACGTGTTCGCCGCCTTCGTCGACCGCCAGGTCGCCGCCGGTGCGGCGATGGTGGTGGTGCATGCGCGCAATGCCTGGCTGAAGGGCCTGTCGCCGAAGGAGAACCGCGAGGTTCCGCCGCTGAAGTACGACTGGGCCTACCGTCTGAAGCAGGAGCGCCCGGCGCTGCCGGTGGTGCTCAATGGCGGCCTGGCCACCATCGAGGCGGTGCAGGCGCAGGCCGCGCACGTCGATGGCGTGATGCTGGGCCGCGCGGCCTACCACGACCCCTACCTGCTGCATCAGCTGGAGGCGCTGCAGACCGGCGCCCCGCTTCAGGCCCGCGGCGACCTGCTGCGCACGCTGCGTCCCTACGTGGAAGCGCGCCTGGGCGAAGGCCTGGCGCTGAAGCACATCACCCGCCATCTGCTCGGCCTGTTCCACGGCCAGCCCGGTGGCCGCGCGTTCCGCCAGGTGCTGAGCGAGGGCGCACACCGCCCGGGCGCCGACTGGAGCCTGGTCGAGCAGGCGCTGTCGGTCACCGAGCGCGAAGCCGATCGCGCTGCAGCGTGACCGCAGTCACATTCCTGACTTGACAAGGGACGGCGATTCGTTCCGAATGTTCACCTAGCTGAACATCGCAGGGCTGCGACCGGAAAAGTTCAGACCGGATTCACTGCCCCAAACCAAGAATTTGCAAAGGATTTGTAAAGCGCCGGGTCCCGAACCCGGCATCCGGATTTACGACTTTTGAACGAATCGCCGTGCTCGGCTAGGATCGCATCGATGTCTTCCGCTCCCTTCCATTGCCGCATTGCCCTGGCCACCTGCGTGGTGCTGTCGGCTGCGCCGCTGTCTTCGGCGCTGGCGCAACAGCCGCCGCGCGGCGAGCAGGCACGGGCGGAAATGATGGATCGGGGAGAGCGCGGCAACCGTGGCGACGAGCGTTCGCTGTCCGATGCCGTGCGCCGCGTGCAGCGCAGCACCGGCGGCCACATCCTCGGCGCCGAGCGCGTGCCGTTCGATGGTCGTGATATCAACCGGGTGAAGTACATGGACGACCGGGGCCGGGTCCGCTACATGGACGACCCCGCCCCGTCGCGTTCACAGCCGCGCACGCCGCGGTCGGATATGTCATCACTACGCGGCGATAACCCCTGAACAGGGATAGTCGTCGCTATCAACCCGTACCCCACAGGCCTCCGGGCCACACCCAGGACACTAGGGAGAGTTCATGCGTATCCTTCTGGTCGAAGACGAAGCCCCGCTGCGTGAGACCCTGGCAGCCCGGCTCAAGCGCGAAGGCTTTGCCGTCGATGCTGCGCAGGACGGCGAGGAAGGCCTCTACATGGGGCGCGAAGTTCCGTTCGATGTCGGCATCATCGACCTCGGCCTGCCCAAGATGTCGGGCATGGAGCTGATCAAGGCCCTGCGTGACGAAGGCAAGAAGTTCCCGGTACTGATCCTGACCGCGCGTTCGAGCTGGCAGGACAAGGTCGAGGGCCTGAAGCAGGGCGCCGACGATTACCTGGTCAAGCCGTTCCACGTCGAAGAGCTGCTGGCCCGCGTCAACGCGCTGCTGCGCCGCGCCGCCGGCTGGAGCAAGCCGACCCTGGAATGCGGCCCGGTCGCCCTGGACCTTGCTGCCCAGACGGTCAGCGTGGCCGGCAGCAATGTCGACCTGACCAGCTACGAGTACAAGGTGCTGGAGTACCTGATGATGCATGCCGGTGAACTGGTCTCCAAGGCCGACCTCACCGAACACATCTACCAGCAGGACTTCGACCGCGACTCCAACGTGCTGGAGGTCTTCATCGGCCGCCTGCGCAAGAAGCTGGACCCGGATGGCGAACTGAAGCCGATCGAGACCGTGCGCGGTCGCGGCTACCGTTTCGCGATCCCGCGCAACGAGGGCTGAGCCGGCTCACCCTGGCGATAACACGATGTCCGGCCGTCTGTGGTTCTTCCGACGCTGGCGGCCGCGCTCACTGCAGGCGCGCCAGATGCTCGCCGCGTCCGTGGGCCTGGTCGCGTTCCTGGCGCTGGCCGGCTACGCGCTCGACGCCGCCTTCGCCGATACGGCGAAGGCGAACCTGCGTGAGCGCCTGAAGAACTACGCCACCTCCTACGCGGCCGGCATCGACTTCACCCGCGACCGCTCGCTGTACATCCGCGAGCAGCCGCCGGATTCGCGCTTCGACGTACCCGGCAGTGGCCTGTACCTGCAGGTGGTGATGCCGCACGGCAAGGGCAATTCGATGTCCGCCGAAGGCCCGATGCTGCCCACCGTGGGCGGCGGCCTGCTGGCACCGCGCCAGGAAGTGTTCGAAGGCCCGCTGCCGATGATCCAGATCGATGGCAGCCAGGGCTCGGTGTACCGCTATGGCCTGGGCCTGGTGTGGGGCGCCGACGCCGACCCCGCCACTGAATTCCCCTACACCATCTATGTGATGGAAGACTCGCGCGCGCTGGGTGCGCAGCTGCGCGTGTTCCGTGGCCGCGTCTGGTTCTACCTGGGCGGCATCGGCCTGATCCTGCTGCTGCTGCAGACCGTCATCCTGCAGTGGAGCCTGCGCCCGCTGCGCCGGGTGATCACCGAGCTGACCAAGGTGCAGCGCGGCGAGACCGAGCGCATGAGCGAGCGCCACCCGCGCGAGCTGGAACCACTGACCGACAGCATCAACGCCTTCATCGAAAGCGAGCGCGAGAACCTCGAGCGCCAGCGCAACACCCTTGCCGATCTGGCGCACAGCCTGAAAACGCCAATCGCGGTACTGCGCACGCAGATGGACAGCGGCGCCGGCGACGGTGCGCTGCGCGAAGAACTGGACGTGCAGCTGCAGCGCATGAACAACCTGGTTTCGTACCAGCTGGCACGCGCGGCCTCGTCGGGCCACAAGCTGTTCTCCGCGCCGCTGCCGATCGAGTCCAACGCCGAGGAAATCGTGCGTGGCCTGGAAAAGGTCTACGCCGCCAAGGGCGTGCTGTGCGAATTCGATATCGACCCGGCCGCGCGCTTCCACGGCGAACCGGGTGACCTGCAGGAACTGCTCGGCAACCTGCTGGAGAACGCCTTCAAGTGGGCCAACCGCCGCGTGCTGCTGACCGCGCAGCCGCTGCCGGCGCCGAA
This sequence comes from Stenotrophomonas sp. DDT-1, assembly GCF_001580555.1. Lineage (NCBI taxonomy): Bacteria > Pseudomonadati > Pseudomonadota > Gammaproteobacteria > Lysobacterales > Lysobacteraceae > Stenotrophomonas > Stenotrophomonas sp. DDT-1. The sequence continues at coordinate 72,963 of NZ_LEKR01000009.1, read as the reverse complement.
CGCGCGCCGTGCCGGCCTGCTGCTGGCGGTGGACGACGATGGCCCGGGCATCGCCCCGGATGACATCGGCAAGGTGCTGCAGCGTGGCGTGCGTGGCGACGAGCGCGTGCAGGGCCACGGCATCGGCCTGTCAATCGTGCAGGACCTGATCAAGGACTACCGCGGCGAACTGGCCGTCGGCCGTTCCAGCGAACTGGGCGGTGCCCGCTTCGAAGTGCGCTTGCCGCCCGGGCCGTAAACCTCGTTGATCGGTAGTGCCGGCCAGCGGCCGGCACTACGGCATTTCGATCTTCGGCGGCTCGCCGTAGAACCGCCGCAGCTGCGCGGCCACTTCCGGCAACGCCTGCTGCAGCAGATCCGGTGCCGAGAAGTGGTACTCGCTGGCCACCGCGAAGAACTCCTCCGGCGCCTCGGCCGCATACGGATCGATCAGCGTCTCTTCGCCTGCGTCCACCTGCGCGCAGAAGGCGTCGTAGGCGCGCTGGAACGTGGCCGCCCACTCGCGCTGCCATTGCCGCGGCAGCGGCGGTGTGCCGTCCATTGCACCATCCAGCGCATCGAGCTTGTGCACCATCTCATGCACCGCCACGCAGTAGCCGTCGTGCGGCGCGGCCAGGTCGGCCTGCACATCGGCCCAGGACAGGATCAATGGACCACTGTCCCACGACTCGCCGATCAGCTCGTCATCCCACTCGTGCAACACGCCGGCCGCATCCATGTGGCTGCGGTGCACGCGGAACGCATCCGGGTAGACGATCAGCTGCGACCAGCCTTCCAGCCCCACTTCGCCGAATTCCAGCAGCGGCAGGCAGCACAGTGCGGCCAGCAGCACGCCATCGCCAGCCTGCAGTTGCAGTTCACCGACAGGGGTAATGGTCTTCTCATGCAGGAAGCGCGTGGCCAGCACGCGCAGTCGCGCGCGGCGTTCGTCGTCCAGGCCGCGCAACCAGGCCGCACGGCGGCAGGCGTCTTCCCAAAGCGCATCGTCGATCGGCCGCGGCGAGGGCCGCAGCCACTGCAGCAACGACTTGATCAGCGGAACATTCCCGGCAGGTAGCTGTGCCACTTCGGCGCACGGATGCGCTGCAGCACGTCGTCGTCGCTGCCGCCGCCCCCGGTGCTGGTGGCACTGCCGGCCGCAGGGCGTACCGGTGCCGGCTTGGTGGTCGCAGCCGAGGCGGTCGCGGTCGGCGCGCGCTGCGAGGCGGCATCACCGTTGGAGGACACGCAGGCGCCCCGGCTGTCGTCCAGCGCTGCCGTTGCAGACGCCGCGAAGGGCATCATCAGCAGGATCAGGCAATGGGCATAACGGCGCATTGACGACATCCACGTTAAGGGAGGGTGAGTTCCCGATTCTAGCCCGAACCCGGCGCCCCGTTGGAAGCCCCGGCGGAACCCAGCGTGGCAGGCGTCGCTGGCGGCTTTCCCGCATAATTCCTTCCTGACTTCGTGGAAGCTGCCGTGGACGATCGCCAATTGCTGGCCAAACTCGCTGCCGGTCGCCTGTCCGGCGACGCCCTGGCCCGAGAGCTGGGCCAGACCCGGGCGGCTGTTTGGAAGCGTATTCAAGGGCTTAGGGCCGCAGGTGTGGACATCGAGGGCCGTGCTGGCGAGGGCTATGGCCTGACCCGCCCGGTCGACCTGCTGGACCCGGTGGCGATCCGCGCCGGCCTGCCCGCCGATGCCCAGGCCCTGCTGCACGACCTGCAGGTGGCCTGGACGGTGGACTCCACCAACGCTGAATTGCTGCGGTGCAGCGCGCCCCAGCGCGGGGTCAGCGTGCTGCTGGCCGAACGCCAGACCGGTGGCCGCGGCCGTCGTGGCCGCACCTGGGCCTCGCCGTTGGCCGCGCATATCTACCTGTCGGTGATGCGCCTGTACTCCGGCGGCCTGGGCCGCCTGGCCGGGTTGAGCCTGGTGGCCGGCATCGCCGTGGCCGAAGCGCTGCACGATCTGGGCTACACCCAGGCGCAGTTGAAGTGGCCGAACGACCTGATCGTCGATGGCAAGCGCAAGCTGGTCGGCCTGCTTGCCGAGGGCGGTGGCGAATACGCCGGCCCGGCGCGCGCGGTGATCGGCATCGGCATCAACACCCACATGCCGCCGTCGTTCGGCGAGCAGATCACCCAGCCGTGGGTGGACCTGGACACGTTGGCCGGCAAGCCGGTGGACCGCAATGGGGTGGTTGCTGCCGTGCTGGCGCGTCTGCTGCCGGCGCTGGAAGAATTCGATCGCGAAGGCCTCGCTCCGTTCCTGCCGCGCTACGCTGCGTTCGACATGCTGGCCGGCCGCGAAGTGCGCGTGGAACTGGACGGGCAGTGGCAGCACGGTACTGCGCTTGGCTTGGCCGATGACGGTGCATTGCGCGTGCGCATCGATGGCCAGGAACGCCTGCTGCACGCCGGCGAAGTCAGCGTGAGGGCGGCATGAGCGATTGGTTGTTCGACCTCGGCAACTCGCGCTTCAAGTTCGCGCCGTTGCAGGGTGACCGTGCCGGTGACGTGCAGGCCTGGGCGCATGGCGCCGAAGGCATGGCCGGGCAGCCGCCGCACAGCCTGCCCAGCGGCCGCACCGCGTTCGTGGCCAGCGTGGCGGCACCGTCGCTGACCAGCGCGATGCTGGACCAGCTGCAGCGCCGCTTCGAGCATGTGCATGTAGTGCGCACCAGCGCCGAATGCGCCGGCGTGCGCATTGCCTATGCCAGGCCGGAAAAGTTCGGCGTCGACCGCTTCCTGGCCCTGCTGGCCGCGGCCAAGGCGCAGCGCCCGGTGCTGGTGGTCGGCGTGGGCACCGCACTGACGATTGATCTGCTCGATGCCGACGGCCAGCACCACGGTGGCCGCATCTCCGCATCGCCCACCACCATGCGCGAAGCACTGCACGCCCGTGCCGTGCAGCTGCCCGCGACCGGTGGCGGCTACAGCGAGTTCGCCAACGACACCGCCGACGCGCTGGCCTCCGGCTGCGATGGCGCTGCGGTGGCGCTGATTGAACGCAGCGCACAGCACGCGCACACGCTGCTGGGCGTGGCACCGTCGCTGCTGGTGCACGGTGGCGGCGCACCGGCGCTGATGCCGTTGCTGCCCGCTGCCGATTACCACCCCTCGCTGGTGCTGGATGGCATCGCCCGCTGGGCGGTGCACCAGCCCGCGCGCTAGTATCCGCGCATGCTGACCCGTGCCCTGATCGTCGTACTGGCCATTCTCAATCTCGGTGTCGCCTGCTGGTGGCTGCTGCGCGATGCGCCACAGAAGCCTGCGCCGCCACCGCAACCCGCTGGCGTGGCCGAGCTGCGCTGGGTGCCGGGTGGCGTGGATGCCAATGCCGCAGCCGAGGCCACCGCCGCCGCCCCGACCGCACCGCTGATGGAGCGCGAACCGGCGGCGAAGACCGCGGTGGCTGCGACGCCCGCGCCCGTTGCGCCGGCCAAGCCGGAGATCGCCAAGCCGCAGGTGGCTGGGGCTGCGCCGGTTGCTGCCGCTGCCAAGCCGGCACCACCGCCTGCACCCGTACCGGCCCCGGAAACGTCCGTAACCCCGCCCGCGGCCGCCGAGCCGCCGCGCTGCGTCGCGCTGGGCCCGTTCGCCGACCGCGCCGCCGCCAGCACCGCGCAGGGCAAGGCCGGCACGCTGCTCAGCCAGGTGCGCCTGCGCGAACAGCCCGCTGCCAGCGGCAGTGCCCGTTACCGGGTGATGCTGCCGGCCGCCGCCAACCGCGACGAAGCGCAGGCCACCGTGAAGCGCATCGTCGCCGCCGGCCTGAGCGACTACTACATCATCAGCCAAGGGGAGGAGGCCAACGCCGTGGCGCTGGGCCAGTACCGCAACCGCGAAGGCGCCGAGCGCCGCATGGCAGCGGTGCAGGCTGCCGGCTTCCAGCCGCGCCTGGTCGCCAGCGGCGACGCCGGCCAGTGGTGGCTGGAAGGGCAGCTGGCGGCAGGCACGCAACCGACCCAGGCCCAGCAGCGCAGCGGTGCAGCACAGAGCCGGTCGCTGGAATGCGCAAGGTTGCGCTAGAATCCCCGGACCGCGGCACTGCCGCGGGTGCAACACCCATGCCGCTTTAGCTCAGTTGGTAGAGCAACTGTCTTGTAAACAGTAGGTCATCCGTTCGATTCGGATAAGCGGCACCATCTTCGATCTCGTGGCATCCGCGCATGTCCATGGAGAACAATCAACCCGCTGCAATGGCGGGTTTTTTTGTGCGCTGCTGTTCTGGAAATAATGTGAGTCTGGAGGCATGTTCAACGCGACCTTGTAAGACCCCTTCTGAGTTGGCTGCAACGCTGGAGCATACGTTCGCCAGATTGCTCATTCATTTGAATGCGGCCATCTGCGAGAAGGGGATAGGTCTCGAGACGGACACGATAGGCTGCTTGCGAAGACAGCTGCACTGCAGCGTCGTCCGTGCCGATGGCGGCTCCAGGCAGCGAATCCTCTCGAACAACGCCATTTACCTGAAGCTGTGCGCAGAGTCCGGCGTAGTAGGCGATGCGTTCATCAAGCGCCTGAGGGTGCCTTGTGGCATGACCTAGCGCATGGAATGTCTCGTGTGCGACCAGATCGACTAGGTTCGCAACAGTCCGGCCGCGGTCGTCATGTATCGAAGCCGCAAGTGCCAATGTCTTCCCACCCGAAAACGATCCCAAAGTACGTGACTGTATCGTTGCGGCGGTATCCGCTGGCGCAAGGAGAATCCGGTATCTGTTCGCCTTTGCTTTTACCCATGATTCGGAGAATTTCGCTGCTGCATCAATGCGCATGCAGGTATCGGCAACGTCAACCGGTGATCCTGCAACCATCAAGAGCAGGATTTCGTGCTGGGTGTTGGTGCAGTGAAACGATTCCAGAGCGGGCAGGTCCTTGCGCCCTGGAACAATGGAGAGGGATCGGAAGTAACGGAATGGACCGAGAGGCGTGGACACCAGTTCGGTATAGCCATCCGGAGGGATGCCTTGTGGCAATCCAATTGTTGTGGCGCAGCCTGCCAGGATGGAGGCGGCGTATGCGGCGAGTACCACTCCTTTCATCGCTTCTCCCAAAGGTGCGGGTGCTCAAGGTGCACCCGCATCTCCTGTTGTTTACTACATCTCCATGCACAAGTGCGGCGACGGGTGGTTGACGCAATCCCGTCCTTCGAACTCCAGGTAGTAGCTCGCCTTGGTAATGCCTTCCTGTTTGGCTTGCCCAGCGATAACCTGCGGGCCATTTCCGTATGCCGAATGGAAGGGGAGCAGGTCGTAGCTCAAGGCATCGCCATTACCCACATTTGCGTATATCCAGGCATTCACCGCGTTAGGGTCCGCAACTCGGATCACGGTGCCTGTCCTGACCCATGAAAAGGTTTGGGATGCGCTGATTGCGCCGGTAGCGACGTTCTTTACCCGGAGTACCGCATTGCCCGTGGCAGGATACGGTATGGTTGATCCGGATGTATCCAGCTCAAACGTCGCGGCATCTGGAAGTACGCTGAGAGACGACAGCAGGGAGTTGTAAATGCTCCTCTTCCCACCACCGTCCCCTTCCCAGATAACTTCCATACCCGCCTTGCACTCTCCGCCACCTGCTTGTTTTCCACTGCACTCGCCATAAGCTCGAACACTCTTCAGGGTGCAACCTGTGAACAGAAGTGCGCTTCCCAATGCGATAGTGGAGGCGGCCAATATGCTCTTGGAATTCATTCTCATGCTAGATCTCTCCTTGGTCTAGAAGGATGCGTGGTCCACCGTGGTTTCGAAACCACGCGGAGCAGTTGAAATGAGATCGAAAGAGGTAGATGTGACTTCGGTCTTGGAATTGAGTATCCGTCGGTGTCGTCGAGTATCACTCTCGGAAATGAGGCGCGCGTGTGCGAGTGCAAGAAAACATTCCACAACGAAGTAGAATCCGGGCGTTTGTGCAGATGCTCTCGCCAGTTACCCCCCACCCACCTGCAACGCCACATACTCCGCCAGCCCCCGGCAGGCCAGCATCAGCCCTTCGCGTGTGCCGTCGCCGATATCGTCCCTTTCTTCCCCATCCACGCGCACGCGCTCGGCGGCGTGGTACAGCTCCAGCAGTGACACCAGGCCCACTGCGGCGCGGTCCCTGCGTGCAGCAGCCACGGCGTCGCCAGGTGTGTCTGCCGGTCCCTGCCACGGCTGTCCATCGGCGGCGTCACCGACCTGGATGCGCTGCAGGCAGCCGGGCAGGTTGATGGGCGCGGGCGCCTCGTTCGCGGCAGCGAAAGCAGCTTCCAACGGCTGGGCCAGTTCAGGTGGCAGGCGCAGAGCCGCCTCGCCGAGGGTGGCGGTCAGGTACGGGTGAGGGGTTCTGGACATGCGGGCATCCTCGTCAGGAACAGAGGTGCCGCCACGGTAAGGTGGCGGGCGATACGTGGTTTCCAATCCCGGGACTGAATTAGCCGGTGGGCACGAGGCCCCCACGCACCGCCCGCCGTCGATCGGCGAACGGATTGCCAGCCGGCGCCGCACCTGGAAAGGACGACGCCGGCTGGCAAGCGTATACAGCTTTCAGTCTTCGGGTTGGAAATCCCGGCCACCTCGCTGAAGGTGGCGATTCATCATGCGCACGTGAAATCACCGCCTGCCAGTCGTTTGTTTCGATGGCATCGGGAGATCTGAAAGGAAAAATGAATTATCGCGTTTGGCCCGTTTCGGGCATCGCAATGCCAGAAGCGACAGATTGCGCAGTGGCGCCATCAGCGAGAAATCTGCCCGAACCATCGCTGCCGCATGCCCTGAGCTGGCCCACGAAGTAAAGGTGACTTAACAGCCCGGGCAAGGCTCCACAGTTACCATAGCAAACACAAACGCCCGAATGCGCTGCCGGCTTTTTGATTCTCCTCACAGACCATTTGCAGACCCCCGACACATACTGGGGACACATGCCCTTCGGGACCCACCCATGCGTCGCCATGCCCTGCCGCTCACCGTCGCACTGTTGGTCACAACCTTCGCAGCCCCGGCCATGGCCGCCGTGCCGTTCTTCAACGCCAGCTGCCCGGGCGGCATCGATGTTCACGCAGACGATGGCGGGCCGGTCTACGTGCAGGGCCGCGAGACGGCGCTGAAGCGCTTCAACGACCGCTATTTCGAAGCACGCGATGCCAACAGCGGCATCACCCTGTCGATCAGCCGCAACGATGACGGCGCACCGCAGGTCAGCTACACCGGCCGTGGCGGCGCCAATGGCATCTGCCAAGTCAGCGCCAGCGGCACGCCTGCGCCCGCCGCAAACAGCGCACGCCCTCGCGACGCTGCCGCCGGAGATGCCGCAATACCGCGCGAAGTCACCTGCGAATCCACCGGCCAGCAGCAGGTGTCGTGCGATCTGAATACCCGTGGCAATGTGGAAATCGTGCGCCAGCTCAGCCGCACCCGCTGCGAGGAAGGCAAGAACTGGGGCCTGTCGCGGCACTCGGTGTGGGTCAATGGCGGCTGCCGCGCGGTGTTCCGCAATGTGTCTTCGGTGACCACCCCGGCGCCGGCAGGCGATACCGCGTTGGGCGCCTGCATCATGCGCAAGGGCGCTCAGGGCGCGCTGGTCACCCAGATGCCGGTGGGCAGCGATTACCAAGAACTGATCATCGATTATCCCGACGGCCGTTTCCTGTGCATGATGCGCAACAACGGTCAGGTGCAGAGCCTGACGCCGGTTCGCCGCCGCGGCGGTTGAGGCGCGGCGGCGGCGTGTCTAAGGGGGCAGCGCGGTGCGCGTTGCCCCCGTTCCGCTACTGCTGGTTCACCGGGTCATTTCCCTTCTTGTAGGTGTAGCCGGTGACGTCCCAGCCGCCGCCATGGCCGGAAGAGGGTTCCACCCAGGTGAATTCCCACGTCTGGATGGAACCGTCGGGAAGCAGGTTTTCCACCCGGTAGATCTCACCGGGAATGCCCTGGTCTGGCAGTTTTCCAGGTATCGATTCATCCGAGCGTGCAGACGCACGGCCTACGGAGACTGCCTGTCGTTCCACCTGTACGTTGCCGTAGCCCTGGGGAGCGAACGACGGCTTTACCCGCTGCGCCACCCAGTCGAGTACCTGGCGTGCGCCTGCCGTCTGCATGGGATACGCGTCGGTGGTCACCGTATGCGTGATGCGTTGCGAGGGTGTACTGGCAGCTGCGGGAAACAGTCCGCCCAGGGCAATTGCCAGTACCGCAAGTCCATTGAGTGCATGTTTCATGCGCGTGGTGCTCCATGATTGAAGAAGTGATGCGGCACCTTCAGGGTGCCGACGCAGCGTGGACATAACAACAGCCCTGCGTAAGGGGCGAAACCGACCGGGATGTGAGGTGGATCGCGGAAGGTCCAATTCCTGACGACCCAGCGCTGGAATGCCTGACCGGATACGGCTGGCAGGCCGCGGCGATCTGACCCATGCCCTGCTGCACCGCCGCGAGTGGTGTCACACAGCTCTGGCTAGACTGTGCTTCTTTTTCTGCACCGCAGGAGGCACCCATGGCCCATCCCATCTCCGTATCCCTGATTGGCGTTCCCACCGATGTGGGTGCGGGCCATCGCGGTGCACGGCTGGGGCCGGAGGCGCTGCGCGTGGCGGGCCTGCCGGAGGCGCTGGAGGCCCGCGGCGTGGACGTGCGCGACGTGGGCAACCTGGATGGCCCGCGCAACCCGTGGACCACGCCGGTGGAAGGCTACCGCCACCTGGATGAAGTGGTGGCGTGGAACCACGCGTTGATGGAAGCCAGCTACGCCGAACTGCGGGCCGGGCGCATGCCGATCATGCTCGGTGGCGACCATTGCCTGGGCATCGGTTCGATCACCGCCGTCGCGCGCTGGTGCCGCGAGCAGGGGAAGAATCTGCGCGTGCTGTGGCTGGACGCGCATTCGGACTTCAACACCAGCGATGTCACGCCGTCGGGCAACATCCACGGCATGCCGGTGGCCTGCCTGTGCGGCCTCGGCCCGGACGCACTGACCCGCCTGGGTGGCAGCGCACCGGCGATCACCCCGGCGCAGATGCACCAGATCGGCATCCGCTCGGTGGACCCGGAAGAGAAGCGCCTGATCAAGACCCACAAGGTGGATGTCTATGACATGCGCTACATCGACGAGAACGGCATGAAGCGTGCCGTGGAAGCGGCGCTGGCCGGCATTGATGAGAACACCCACCTGCATGTCAGCTTCGATGTCGACTTCCTCGACCCCAGCATCGCGCCGGGCGTCGGCACCACGGTGCCGGGTGGGGTGAACTATCGGGAGGCGCAGCTGGTGATGGAAATGATCGCCGATACCGGGCGCATGGGTTCGCTGGACATCGTCGAGCTCAACCCCTTGCTGGACAAGCAGAATGCCACCGCCGAACTGGCCGTGGACCTGGTGGAAAGCCTGTTCGGCAAGTCCACCCTGATGCGCGACTGACCGCCCCCCGCTGAACGGATCGCCGAACCGTTCACGCCCGCTCCACGCCCCTGCCGCCAGATTGCACTTCACGCGGCGGCAGTGGGCATTGGTGCCCTCCCGCCGAGCGAAAGAATCCCATCCGCGAATGAAGCGGTATAGCGGCGAACCCAAGGAGAAGCCCATGAAGCGCGTAGTTGCCCTGATGCTGTTGTCGATGTTCTCGGTGGCCCTGCTGGCCGGTTGCAACACCGTGGCCGGTGCCGGCAAGGACGTGCAGAAGGCCGGTGAAAAGGTTGAGGATGCCGCCAAGGGCCGTTGAGCCTGAAGTGGAACGGAAAGCCAAAAGGCCGGGGATATCCCCGGCCTTTTTTTATGCGCGTCTTCCACACCGTTGGCGTGCAGGGGTAGTGAACCATTCAAGCAGGTGAGCGTGCATTTCATTGCCGGTTGACCGGTACTCAACAGCGACTGCGCGAAGCTGGAGCCACGGTAAGAACGCCGTTGCAACCAAGGACTCCCAGCAATGAACAAAGACATCATTTCCGGCAAGTGGTCGCAGCTGAAGGGCAAGGCCCAGGCCAAGTGGGGCGATCTGACCAACGACGATTTCGATGTGGCCGAAGGCAATGCCGAATACCTGGCCGGCCGCCTGCAGGAACGTTATGGCTGGGCCAAGGACCGCGCGGAGAAGGAAGTGCGTGAGTTCCAGGACGCGGTGAGCAAGGACTACCCGGACTACAAGTAAGCGCTTCGGTTTCCCCCACAACACGACGCCCGCACCGTGAGGTAGCGGGCGTCGTGTTGTCTGCGCGGGACGATCAGCGGGCCGGCGGGTCCGGCACGTAGCGGTTGGGGAACGCCTGCGGTTCGCGCGGCAGGCGCGAGGGCGCATCGACCAGGATGCCGCGCGCACGCAGGTTGCGGGCGCTGTCGTAGCGCAGCTGCAGAACCTGCGCCGGGCTGCGGCTGGCCCGTTCGAAGTCGGTATCGCGCACCGAAGAGTGTTCACGTGCGCCGTGGCCGGTGCCCAGCGCTGGCGCCTGCGACTTGCTGGCATAGCCCTCGATGCGGCTGGCACTGGCGTCGGCGGCAGCCTCGGCTTGCGCGGTCGGTGCCGGCAGCGGCACGCCACGTCGCAGGATCGGCTGCGGGTACCAGCGACGCGCCTCCTCGAACACCGCCACCCCGACCACGCCGATGTTGTCCGGGCGGCCGGTGCGGCTGGCATAGCTGCCGCTGGGGCTGCTGAACACGAACTGCGCCACTTCGTCCTGGCTCTTGCGCCAGCCGGTGATGTCGGCGCGCTGGCCGGGGTTGAGCACGTAGCCGGTCTGCGAGGGATCGGCATCCTCGCCGGAGATGGCGTTGACGCCATCCACCGACAGCACCACCAGCACCCGGCGCGGGCTGTCGTTGTACAGGCGCACGGCGTAGCGGTGGCCGCGCTCGCCGGCCACCCAGCGCTGGCCCTCGGCGGAGTAGCTGCGCAGTTCGGTACCGCGGTCGCGGTCGACCAGGGCCATGCGTACGGGGCCGCCGTCGTACACCGGTGGCGGCATGGGCGCCGGGCGGAAGCCGGCCAGGGGCAGGATCAGCAGCAGGGGCAGCAGGCGTTTCATCGGGCGTCTCCAGCGGGGTTGGGTGAATGAACGCGCCGCGGGCCCTGACGGGGTTGGTGGCGTGCAAGGTAAACTGGCCCCGTTCATCGAAGGTTACCCCACGCAGTCATGACGACCCGAGTCCTTACCGGCATCACCCCCTCCGGCACGCCCCACCTGGGCAACTACGTTGGCGCCATCCGTCCGGCCATCGCGGCCAGCCGCGCGCCGGGGATCGAGAGCTTCTTCTTCCTGGCCGACCTGCACAGCCTGATCAAGTCGCAGGACCCGCAGCGCACCCAGCGCGCGACCCTGGAGATCGCGGCCAGCTGGCTGGCCTGTGGCCTGGACCCGGAACACGTGTGGTTCTACCGCCAGAGCGACATCCGCGAGACCACCGAGCTGATGTGGTTCCTGACCGCCATCGCCAGCAAGGGCATCCTCAACCGCGCGCACGCCTACAAGGCGGCGGTGGACAAGAACCGCGAGGAAGGCGTGGACGAGGACGCAGGCGTCAGCGCCGGCCTGTTCATGTACCCGGTGCTGATGGCGGCCGACATCCTGATCTTCAAGGCCAACCAGGTACCGGTGGGCCGTGACCAGATCCAGCACATCGAGATGGCGCGCGATTTCGCCCAGCGCTTCAACCACGTGTACGGCAAGGAGTATTTCCCGCTGCCGGACGTGGTGATCGACGAGCAGGTGGCGACGCTGGCGGGCCTGGATGGCCGCAAGATGAGCAAGAGCTACCACAACACCATCCCGCTGTTCGTGCCGCGCGAGGAGCTGAAGAAGCTGGTGTTCTCGATCCTGACTGACTCGCGCGCGCCGGGCGAGCCGAAGGACACGGAGGGCTCGGCGCTGTTCCAGATGTACCAGGCCTTCGCGACCCCGGAGCAGACCGCGGAATTCGCCAGGGCCTTTGCCGCCGGCATCAGCTGGGGCGACGCCAAGCAGCAGCTGTTCGAGCGCATCGACAGCGAGCTGTCGCCGCTGCGCGAGCGCTACAACGCGCTGATGGCCGAGCCGGAGAAGATCGAAGCGCTGCTCAAGCGCCGTGGCCAGCAGCTGCGCGAGCAGTTGGCGGCACCGCTGCTGGACGAGCTGCGCCATGCGGTGGGCCTGCGTGACCTGTCCAGTGCCGGTGACATCGCCAGCGAAGATGCCGGCGTGGCCCGCGTGGCGCCGCCGCAGTTCAAGCAGTACCGGGAAAAGGATGGCCGGTTCTACTTCAAGCTGACCGCTGGTGACGGCACGCTGCTGATCCAGAGCGAAGGCTTCGATTCGCCACGTGATGCGGGCCAGCTGATCGCGGTGATCAAGCAGGCAGAGCAGGGCGACCAGCTGCAGAGCGAGCTGTTCAAGCTGGACGCCGAGGTGGACGCGGTACTGGCCGCCCTGGCCGCGCTGCGCGAAGCGGCCTGATCGCCGGGCCTGCCCCTGCCCTTTGTAGAGTCGAGCCATGCTCGACTCGGCTCGGCTTCTGTAGAGCCGAGCCCATGCTCGGCTGGGTAGCAAAGCAGCCGAGCATAGGCTCGGCTCTACAGGGAAGCCCCCCGCCGGCACGACCGTGGCACAGCACCCATGGCATGATGTCCGCGCGCCTCTGGCGCGATGACATGGAGTCTGCGATGGCCTGGTTGTCGCTGCTGCTGTTCCTGCCCTGGTTCCTGCTGCTGGGCAGCCTGTACTGGCTGTTTCCGCGCCAGCCGCGCAGCGCGCGGCGGCGCCTGTTCGATGGCACCACCCTGTTCGTGGCGTTCGCGCTGAGCATCGTGTCGATGCTGTGGGGCTACCGCATTGGCGTGGTGCAGCCCGGCGCCGGCCCGATCTGGCCGCAGGTGCTGGCGGTGCTGTATGCCTATGGCGCGTTCCTGGCGGTGCTGGTGCTGGCGTTGCTGCTGCGGCCGCGATGGCTGGACCGGTAGAGCCGAGCCTATGCTCGGCTGATGCCTGACAGAATGGCAGCCGAGCGTGGGCTCGGCTCTACAGAAGAGCGCCCTCCGACCAAAGCCGCATCGAACCCGGGCCGCATGCGCGCCTACCATGGGCGTCTGTTTCCGAGACTGCCAGGTGCGTGCCGATGACCGCCGACCCCAGCATCCACACCATCGATACCGGTTTCCAGCGCCCGGACTTCGACGCGGCCTACCTGATCGTTGAAAACGGCCGCGCGGCCTTCGTCGACTGCGGCACCGGCCTGTCGGTGCCGGCGATGCTGCAGGCGCTGGCGGACGCTGGCCTGGGCGTGGACGCGGTGGACTGGCTGCTGCTCACGCACGTGCACCTGGACCACGCCGGTGGTGCAGGCCTGCTGATGCAGCAGTTGCCGAATGCGAAGGCGGTGCTGCATCCGCGCGGTGCGCCGCACATGATCGACCCGACCCGGCTGATTGCGGGTGCGACGGCGGTGTACGGCGCCGAGGAGATCGCGCGCAGCTACGGCCGCATCGAGCCGATTCCCGAACACCGCGTGGTGGTTGCCGAAGACGGCCACCGCATCGATCTCGCTGGCCGCGAGCTGGTGCTGCTGCACACGCCGGGCCACGCACTGCACCATTATTGCGTGTGGGATGCGCGCAGCCGCAGCTGGTTCACCGGCGATACGTTCGGCATCTCCTACCGCGAGCTGGACAGCGCGCAGGGTGCTTTCATCTTCCCGACTTCCTCGCCGGTGCAGTTCGACCCGGAGGCGATGAAGGCCTCGATCCGACGCATGCTGGGCTACGGCCCGCAGGCGATGTACCTGACCCACTATGGGCGCGTGGAGCAGGTGCAGAAACTGGCCAACGACCTGTTCGAACAGATCGATGCGATGGCCACCATCGGCCGCCAGTGCGATGGCCGGCCGGACCGTCACCGCTGCCTGCTGGCCGCACTGCAGGCGCTGTACCTGGAACGTGCACAGCTGCATGGTTGTGCGCTGGACGATGCGGCAGTGACCGCCGTGCTGGCGATGGACATCGAACTCAACGCGCAGGGCCTGGCCTGCTGGCTGGACCGCATCAGCAGGTAGACCCACGCCCTGCGTGGATGACGTGGGCCCAGGCTGCGCCGTGATGTCACGACCACGTTACACTCTGGTGACTTCCAAGCTAGCCGTGGTACTGCCGTGAATCCGATGCGCGTGTTGCTGCTGTCGTCCTGCCTGTTCGTCGGGGGCCTGGCCCATGCGGCCAACGACCTGCCGGGTGGCGGCATCGATCCGCAGGCACTGTCGCGGCATGTGCGCGTGCTGGCGTCGGATGAGTTCGAGGGCCGCGCACCGGCCACCGAGGGCGAAGAGCGCACGGTGCAGTACCTGATCGAGCAGTTCCGCAGCTATGGCCTGCAGCCGGGCGGCGTAGACGGCAGCTGGGTGCAGCCGGTGCCGCTGGTGCGCGCGCAGCTGGAGGGTGAGGCCAAGGCCAGCCTGTCGCTGAAGCAGGGCAAGCGTGCGCTGGCCAATGGCGTGGACGTGACCCTGCAGAGCCTGCAGCCGCGCAAGCGCGTGCAGATCAAGGATGCACCGTTGGTGTTCGTCGGCTACGGCATCGACGCACCGGAACGCCACTGGAACGACTACAAGGACGTGGACCTGCACGGCAAGATCGCCGTGGTGCTGATCAACGACGCCGACTTCGAAGCCGATGCACCGGGCGCGTTCGACGGCAAGGCGGTGACCTACTACGGCCGCTGGACCTACAAGTTCGAGGAAGCCGCACGCCGGGGTGCCGAAGGCGTGCTGATCGTGCACGAGACCGCGCAGGCCGCCTATGGCTGGGCCACGGTGAAGAGCTCGGGCACCTCGCCGCTGTTCGACATCGAACGCAGCCAGGCCGAGGCGATGGCGCAGCACACGCCGCTGCGCGGCTGGATGCAGCGCGAGCTGGCCGAAGCGATCTTCGCCGACGCCGGCCTCGACTTCGATGCGGAGAAGCGCAAGGCGATGCGTGCCGACTTCCGCCCGGTGGCGCTGGACAACGCCAAGCTGAGCGTGGACTTCGCGCTCAAGCGCGAACAGGTGGTGACCCGCAACGTGGTGGCCAAGCTGCCCGGTGGCGAGCATGCCGACGAGGCGGTGATCTTCTCCGCGCACTGGGATGCGTTCGGTATCGGCCAGCCCGACGCCAAGGGCGACCGCATCCGCCGTGGTGCGATCGACAACGCCACCGGCGTGGCCACGGTGCTGGAACTGGGCCGTGTGTTCGCCGCTGGCCCGCAGCCACAGCGCACGCTGTACTTCGTGGCACTGACCGCCGAAGAGAAAGGATTGCTGGGCGCCAGCTACTACGCCGCCCATCCGCTGGCGCCGCTGGACAAGACCGCTGCGGTGCTGAACATCGAGATGTTCAGCCCGGATGGCCCGACCCGCGACATTGCCTCGTGGGGCAAGGGCCGGGTGTCGCTGGAAGGCGATCTGGAGCGCGTGGCCAAGGCCCGTGGCCGCAGCTACAGCCCGGACCCGAACCTGGAAGCCGGCTTCTTCTACCGCGCCGACCACTTCGCCTTTGCCCGCCTGGGCGTGCCGGCGATCACCATCGGCCCGGGCCTGGACAAGCTGGACGGTGGCGTTGAAGCCGGCCGCGCGCTGCGCGAAAAGTACTTCGCCGACTGCTATCACCAGGCCTGCGATGCCTGGACGCCGAGCTGGGACCCGAGCGGCCACGCTGCCGACACCCTGCTGGTCTACGACCTGGGCGCCGAGCTGGCCAACAGCCGCCGCTGGCCGACGTGGGAAAAGGAATCGGAGTTCCGCAGCGCGCGCGACAAGAGCGAAGCGGCCCGCCGTTGAGTAGTGCCGGCCGCTGGCCGGCAACTCCCTGCTCTTTCCGAAGGTTCATGAGGTTGCCGGCCAGCGGCCGGCACGACCAGGTGTTTGTCAGCGTCGGCGCAGCAGCGTCCACGCGCCCCAGCCACTGGCGGCCAGCGCTGCCAGATAGCACGCCACCATCGTGCGCAGTCCAACCGGCGACCCCGCATTGATGCCGCGATGCAGGCGCAGGTGCAGCGAGCTGTGGCCGCTGCCCAGGTCCATCGCCAGCTGCAGCGCCAGCGCGGCGCAGAACACCAGCAGGGCGACCCCGAACCCCGTGCGCGGCCACGTGGCCTGCGCGTTGGGGCGGCGCAGCACCCAGGCCAATGCCGTGGCTGCGGCCAGCGTCACCGCGATCCACATCAGCGCGGTGGCGGGAGACGTAGCGGCCACCGGCATTGCACCAGTGGCCGCGATCAGGGCAACGCGCTTACTTGCGGGTGCCGTCGAGCCAGTTCGGGCCCTTGTTGGTAAGGAAGAACACATAGACCACCAACGATACCGCGATCGTGGCGGTCACGTAGATGGCGAACCAGTCGACGTGGCCGGTCTTCAGCGCGCCCTGGTACAGCAGCGGGGCGGTGCCGCCGAACAGCGAGTTGGCCAGCGCATAGCCCAGGCCCACGCCCAGTGCACGCACGTGGGTGGGGAACAGCTCGGCCTTCACCACCGCGTTGATCGAGGTGTAGCCGGTGAGGATGACGAAGGCCAGCGCCAGGGTCAGGAAGGCCAGGGTGGCGTCATGCTGGTGCGGCAGCTGGGTGATCAGGTACCAGCTGTACAGCACGCCGCCGACGCCGAAGAACACCAGCAGGGTCTTGCGGCCGATGATGTCCGACAGCCAGCCGCCGACCGGTTGCAGCACCATCAGGAAGGCCAGCACGCCCAGGTTGATCAGGGTGCCGGTCATCGGGTCGTTGCCGGCGAAGGCGCTCTGGATCATCTTCGGGCCGTTCACCGAGTAGGTGTAGAAGGCCACGGTGCCGCCAGCGGTGATCAGGAAGCACAGCAGCAGCGGCCGCCACTGGTGCACGAACAACTCGTACATCGAACCGGACTTCTTTGCCTTGCCCTCGCGCGCGGCTTCGATGGACGACTCCGACAGCGATTCGTCCATGCCCCGGCGCAGCCAGAACACCACCACCGCGGCGATGCCACCGATACCGAAGGCGATGCGCCAGCCCCACTCGGAGATCTCCGGCTTGCCCCAGAAGGTCAGCATCAGCAGCAGGGTCAGCTGGGCCAGCACGTGGCCGCCGACCAGGGTGACGTAGTGGAACGAGGACAGGAAGCCGCGACGGCCCGGAATGGCGGCCTCGGACATGTAAGTGGCGCTGGCACCATACTCGCCGCCAGTGGCGAAGCCCTGCAGCAGGCGCGCGAACAACAGGATCACGGCGGCCCAGATGCCGATGCTGGCGGCGGTGGGGGTGATGGCGATGAGGAACGAGCACAGCGCCATCAACGTGACCGAAACGGTCAGCGCCAGGCGGCGGCCGTGGCGGTCGGCGAAGCGGCCGAAGAACCAGGCGCCGATCGGGCGCATCAGGAAGGTCGCCGCGAAGATCGCCCACACGTACAGGGTGGAGTTCTTGTCGTCCGGCGAGAAGAACTGCGATTCGAAGTACACGGCGAACACCGAGTACACGTAGACGTCATACCACTCCACCAGGTTGCCGGCGGAGCCTTTGAGGGTGTTGGAAATCGACCGCCGCAAGGCGGCACGGTCGTTCGCGGGGACAACAGGTTGGTACGTGGTGCTCATCTGGGTGGAAATCCTCGATGCGGCGCGTCCGTGCGCAGGGAAAACGGCGTCCGGTCTTGGGGCGGCGCGGCCGGGCAGCCTTCTTGGTACTGCATCGGCCGTCAACACGGGGTAGCAGACCAGAGCAGGGTGCATGGATGGATGACAGCGTGCCACCGTATGGGGTCCCGGACCATACTCAAAACGTCCTAGAATCCGCCTTCCCCCGGCTCCCTGGTGTGTCATGTCGGCTCCCCCCTCTTCGTCTGCGGCTGCCCCCCGGGGTGGCCTTGTCGCGCTGGCACTGCTGCTGGTCTACGTGGTCTGGGGCTCGACCTATCTGGGCATCGCCAAGGCCCTGCACGGCGGCGCACTGCCGCTGACGATGGTCTCCGGCAGCCGCTTCATCATTGCCGGCGGCCTGATGTTCCTGGCCTTGCGCCTGTTCTGGAAGCTGCCGAACCCGACGCTGCGGCAGTGGCGCAACCTGGTCATCATGGGCGTGACCATGCTGGTGCTGGGCAACGGCATGGTGGTGCTGGCCGAGCGCGAAGTGTCCTCGGGCCTGGCCGCCACGGCGGTGGCCTCGGTGCCGCTGTGGATGGCGCTGTTCTCGGCGCTGCGCGGGCAACATGCCAGCCGTGGTGAGTGGCTGGGCATCGCCATCGGCTTCCTCGGCGTGGTCTGGCTCAACGCCGGCAGCAGCCTGACCGGCTCGCCGACCGGGCTGGTGCTGCTGCTGATCGCGCCGATCGGCTGGGCGTTCGGTTCTGTGTGGGCACGCGGCCTGGACCTGCCGGGTCCGTTCATGACCGCGGCCGGGCAGATGATCTGCGGCGGCGTGCTGCTGGTGCTGATCGGCCTGGCGGTGGGCGAGCGCCCGACCACGCTGCCCGATACCGGTGGCCTGCTGGCGATGGCCTATCTGTGCGTGTTCGGCTCCATCGTCGCGTTCACTGCCTACGTGTGGCTGCTGCAGAACGTGCGCCCGGCGCTCGCGGGCAGCTACGCGTATGTCAATCCGGTGATCGCGGTGCTGCTGGGCGCGCTGCTCAACGGTGAGCGCTTCGGTTGGCGCGACCTGCTGGCCATGGCGGTGATTCTTCTGGGTGTGGTGGTGCTGACAATGGCAAGGACGAGAAGGAAGTGAGCATGGACGAGAAGGAACAACGCCGGGGCCTGCTGGTCACCGCATCCACCTTCGTGATCTGGGGCCTGGTGCCGGTCTATTGGCACCTGCTCAACGAGGTGCCCTCGTTCCAGATCATCGCCCACCGCATCATCTGGAGCACGGTGCTGGTGCTGGGTTGGCTGTTGATCAGTGCGCGCCTGGGCTGGTGGCGGAAGATCGCCGCGCAGCCGCGCGCGCTGCCGATCCTGCTGGTGTCGAGCCTGACCATCGCCTTCAACTGGGGCCTGTACATCTGGGCGGTCAACGCCGGTCATGTCATCGAGACCAGCCTGGGCTACTTCATCAACCCGCTGGTGAACGTGCTGCTGGGCGTGCTGGTGCTGAAGGAACGGCTGCGCCGGCTGCAGTGGGTAGCGGTGGCAATGGCGGCGGTGGGCGTGGCCTGGCTGACCATCGATGCAGGTACGCCACCGTGGATCGCGCTGGGCCTGGCCTGTTCGTTCGGCCTGTATGGCCTGCTGCGCAAGCTGGTCTCGGTCGACCCGGTGGCCGGCCTCGGCGTGGAGAGCATGTACCTGTTCCTGCCGGCGCTGGCGTTTGCGATCTGGGCCGAGAACGGCCACGGCGGTGCGTTCTTCCATGGTTGGGGCTGGCGCAACGACCTGCTGCTGATCTTCGGCGGCGCGGTCACCGCCGTACCGCTGATCGGCTTCGCCTATGGCGTGAAGCGCATTCCGCTGTCGCTGGTCGGCATCCTGCAGTACATCGCGCCAAGCCTGCAGCTGCTGCTGGGTGTCTTCTTCTTCCATGAGGCCTTCGATACCGGCAAGGCGATCGGCTTTGCCGCGATCTGGGCTGGCCTGGTGCTGTTCGTCGGCGACAACATCCGCACGATGCGCGCCAAGCGCTAGCGCCGGCGGGGATCCGACCCCGCTTCCACGCAAAAAAGAACGGCGCCCCGAGGGGCGCCGTTCTGCTTCCATCCACGGCCAGGAGAGAGATGGCCGTGACGGGAACGCGGTTGCAGGCTTAGAAGCGCTGCTGGTACTTCATGTACATGAAGCGGCCGATGTCGAAGCCACCGTAGTAGGTGAAGCTGCTGTTCGGCTGGCTGTACATGATCGGGCCCTGGTGGTTGAACACGTTGTTCACGCCCAGCGACACGGTGCCATCCCACGGCAGGCTGTAGCGCACCTGCAGGTCGTGGAAGGTGTTGGAGCCCACCTTGTTGGTCGGCGAGGCGCTGGTGTACGACGAGTTGAAGCCCGGCATGTTGCACTCGTCCATGTACGAGCACTTCTCCTTCATGCTGGAGTAGTAGCGCGCGGTCCAGCCGATGCCGAGGTCGCCGTACTGCCAATCCAGGTTGAAGGTGGAACGCACGCGGAAGTCGCCGGCCCAACCGGTACGCTGTTCCACCGGGGTGGTGGCGGCGCTGTCGTTGCGCTGCTCCAGGTAATCGGTATAGGTGGTGTTCCAGTTGACGGCGAACTTGCCGAACGCGGTTTCCGGCAGGCGGTAACGCACGTTGATGTCATAGCCGGCGGTTTCGCGGTAGCCCGCGTTGACCAGCGAGCGGTCCAGCGAGTTGACCTGGCCGTTGCTGCCACGAGTGAAGCGGCCACAGGCAGCATCCGAACCCTGCACGTAGCACTGTTCCAGGATGTTGGTGGCCGACTCACCGACGATGGCGTTGTTGATGCGGATCTTCCACCAGTCCAGGCTGACGTCCAGGCCCTGCACGAAGTCCGGGCTGTAGACCAGGCCCACGGTCCAGGTCTTGGCGGTTTCCGGCTTCAGGTCCGGGTTGGAACCCGAGCTGAAATCGGTGGTGGCCTGCTGGCCGGGCTTGGTGGCCACGCTGCCATCGCTGTTGAGCTGGCGGAAGTTGGCCGGCACCTTCAGCGCCTGGCAACGGGCAGCGACGGCCGGGCTGGTGGCGGCGGTGCCGAAGGAGGTATCGCACGGGTCGGTGAACGAGTCGCGGCTGCTGACGGTGCCGCCGTACAGGTCATCCACGGTCGGCGCACGGAAGCCGGTGCCGTAGGTGGCGCGCACCAGCAGGCTGTCGATCGGCTTCCACTTCAGGCCGAACTTGCTGTTGGTGGTGGAACCGAAGTTGTTGTAGTCCGAGTAACGACCGGCCACGTCCAGCGACAGTTCGCGGGCGAACGGCAGGTCGGCCAGCAGCGGCACCTGCAGTTCCAGGTAGACCTCGTTGAGCGAGTAGTTGCCGCGGGTCGGCTGGCCGCTGGTGCCGGCGATCTCGCCCTTCTGCACCTTCATGTCCGGCGTGTAGCTGGCCTCCTCGCTGCGGTGCTCGAAGCCCATCGCGGCCAGGATGTCGCCGGCCGGCAGGGTGAACAGCGAACCGGAGATGTTGCCGCTGGCGACCTTGGTGGTGCTCTGCATCTTGTCGACGAAGCGGGTGAACAGGTAGTCCTGCACGTCCTGGTTGCTCAGCGAGCCCGGGCCGGTGTAACCCATCGGGGCGGCCGGGTTCCACGGCACGCAGCCGGTGATAACCGCGCCCGGCGCACCGCAACGGGCCACGTTGTCGTCCATGAAGGACGGGCCGACGGCCAGGTTGACGTGCGGCTGGTACATGCTGCCGGTACCGATGCGCTCGCCTTCGTTGCGGTTGTACATGTAGTTGATGTTCCAGTCCCAGTACCGCGAACCGGTTTCGAAGCTGCCTTCCAGGCCGATGCTGGCGCGCTTGGTTTCCAGGTTGTTCTCGGTGCCGCGCGGCAGTTCCTCGGTGCGGTGCGCGAACAGCGCATCCTGGCCCCACAGGTTGAACGCGCTGTCCTTGGACAGGGCGGCACGGCTGCCATTGCGGGCCTGCGCGGCGCTGACCGAGTACGGGTAGCCGGCCAGGTGCTTGGTCGACTCGCGCTTGCTGTACAGCGCGTCGGCGACGATGCGCAGGTTGTCAGTGATCGAGAAGCCACCGTTGGCGAACACCGAGGTGCGCTCCAGGCCGGTCAGCAGGCTCATGTTCGACTTGGTGTTGGCACCATCGGCCGGGTCCGGCGCATGGAAGTTGCCGGCCTTGCTCGGGTCGCCGCCCGGACCCACGGTCAGGTTCTTGCCACCGACGGTGACGTAGCCCCACGGCGTGTTGCCGTTGAGGCCATCGTTCGGGTGACGCGGGCCGTTGGTGTAACGGCTGAACTCGCGGTCCTTGCCCAGCACCTCGTCTTCCTTGGTGCGCTCGGCGCCCACGCTGAACCAGCCGCGTTCGAAGGTCTTGCCGAAGGTTGCACTGTAGGCGCGCTTCTGGCCGTCACCCTGGCCGTACTGGCCGACATAGACGCTGGCTTCGCCACCATCGAAATTCTTGCGGGTGATGATGTTGACCACACCGGCGATGGCATCGGAGCCGTACAGCGCGGAGGCGCCGTCGGTCAGCACTTCCACGCGCTCGACGATGGACGACGGGATCGAGGCCAGGTCGGAGTAGCCGCCGGCGCTGACGCCCATGCGGCGGCCGTCGATCAGCACCAGGCTGCGTTCCGGGCCGAGGTTGCGCAGGCTGACGTACATGCCGCCGAAATCGCGCGAAGAAGTCAGCGACGAGGCGCGGCTCATGCTCGGTGCACCGGCGGCAGGAATGTTCTGCAGGATGTCGGCGACGTTGACGTAACCCTTCTTCTCGATCTCGGCGCGGTTGAGCGCGACCACCGGCTGTGCGGTTTCGACACTGGCCTGGCGGATGCGCGAGCCGGTGATTTCGATGCGGTCGAGGTTGGTCGGGGTATCGCCGGCGCTCTGTGCGAAGGCGGGGGCGGTGCAGCTGGCGGCCAGCGCGATGACGATCGCGTTGCGCAGCGGATTGGTTTTCAGGGACATCCGTGAAATCTCGTGTTTCAGTAAAAACATGCGCCCGTTCTATGGGCGCGTGGGGTGCTGCAAACCAACGTGGGGGGCGCGATTCTAGAATGTTTCCATTCGTAACGGTTTGTCTCGACGCCGCTGGAAGTGCGCGAAGATGAATCGCAACCAACAATCCACAGATGCACTGTGCGCAGCGTCACGCGCGCTGCGTTTGCGATGAGCAGAGGCATCGATAGCGGCGGGTTTCCTGCAATCTGTAGCAGTGCATGTGCGCAGGCATCCATCCACGCATGGCGTGGATCTACTGCATCGAGATCGGGGTCAGATCCCTTCGCGTAGCGAAGGGATCTGACCCCGCCAACGAAAAAGGGACGGAGCCTTCGCTCCGTCCCCTGCGTGATGCGCAGTCCACCGCTGCATGATGCTCAGGTTTCGCGCAGCGCCGTGGTGATCGGCAAACGCGCCGCGCGCAGCGCCGGGAAAAGGCCGCCGACCAGGCCGATGCCCAGTGCCCATTTCAGGCCGGTCCACAGCAGTTCCGGTGATACGTGGAACTTGAACACCACCGCGCTGAAGTTGCTGCCGATGGTGGACACGCTGTAGCCATTGAACAGCAGCCATGCAACCGCACAGCCGAGCAGGCCACCGAGCAGCGCCAACAGCATAGTTTCCAGCATCACCGCCGTCACCACCGGCAGGCCGCGGAAGCCGATCGCACGCATGGTGGCGATTTCGCGGGCGCGCGTGGCCACGGCCGCATACATGGTGTTGAGCGCGCCGAACACCGCACCGACCGCCATGATCGTGCCGATCACCTTGCCCAGGATGTCGATCAGCTTGGTCAGCCCGCCGCCCTGCTTGCTGTAGTAGACGCGGGTGGTTTCCACGTCCAGCTTCAGGCGTGGGTCGGCAGCGACGGCCGCCTTGAACTGATCGAAGCCGGCCTTGCCATCGGTACGCACGCTGATCGACTGCCAGGCACTGCGCTGGTAGGTGGTGGCCAGCGTATCGGCGTCGGTCCACAGTTCCGAATCATGCGCATCGCCAGTGGCGAACACACCGACCACGGTCCAGGTCTGGTTGCCCAGCGTCAGCGTCCTGCCGACCTCCATGTCGCGGAACTGGCCCTTGGCGCCCTGGCCGACCACGATCTCGCGCAGCCCGGTGGCGAACTTGCGGCCCTCAACGATCTTGACCTTGTCATGCACCGCCCACGCCTGCGGGCCGACGCCGCGGAACTGGGCGTTGACGTCGGTGCCATCGGACTTGGACACTAGGTTGACCACCTGCGACAGCTCCGGTGACAACAACGGCCGGCCCTGCGCATCGCGGCTGATGCCGGGCAGGGTGGACAGCATGGGTACCTGCTCGCGGGTGATCACCGAGTTGGTCTCGGCCTGCGAGCCACCGCGCAGCACGATGGCAGTGGTGTCATCGCCGGTGTTGTTGAGCGTGGCCTGGAAGCCTTCGCCCATCGCCAGCATCGCCACCAGCACGCCGACCACGCCGGCAATGCCGACCACGATCACCGAGGACGCGCCCCAGCGTTGCGGCAGGCTGGCCACGCCGATGCGGGTGGCGGCCAACGCCAGCCGTCCACCGCGGGTCAGCAGCAGCCACAGCGTTACCAGCACGGCCACGGCCAGCACGCCAAACCACGGCAGCCCGATCCACAACACCAGGCCGATCGCAAGCAGCAGCACGGTTACGCCGTTGCCCAGCCATTTCTTGAGCTTGTTCATCTGCAATCCTCCTCAGCGGCCGGCCAGTGCATCGACGATCTTCAGGCGCTTGGCACGCAGCGCGGGCAGCAGCCCGACGATGATGCCGATCACTACGATCAGGCCCAACCCCATCAGCCAGGTCGGCGTTGGTACGTGTGGCGGCAGCATGCCCATGCTCTTCGGGCCGATCGCCGGCAGGATCAGGGCGGCCAGGCCCATGCCGATCAGGCCACCGAGGCCGATCAGCAGCACCGATTCCACCATCACCAGGGTCAGCACGGTGCTGTCCTTGAAGCCCAGCGTTTTCAGCGTGGCCAGCTCCGGCACGCGCTCACGCACGGCCTGCGCCATGGTGTTGCCGGTCAACAGCAGCAGGGTGAAGAACACCGCGCCCATGATCGAGGTGACGATCATGCCGATATCCGCGAACTGCTTGACGAAGGCCTGCTGGAACGCCGATTCGGTCTGGGTCTTGGTCTCGTGGTCGGAGTTGGCCGAGATCGCATCGATCGCCTGTGCCACCCGCGAAGAGTGGTCCGGGTTGTCCAGCGTCACCGTGTACCAGCTCACCTGGTTCTTGATGTAGTCGTTGGATTCGTCGAAGTACTTCCAGTTCATCATCAGCTGGCGTTCTTCATTGGCGGCCAGCGCGCGGTCCTTGGAGCGGTAGACGCCCTTGAGCACCAGTGGCCAGTCATTGCTGCCGCCACGCGGGAAGATCGTCGCCTGCAGCGGGATGG
This sequence comes from Stenotrophomonas sp. DDT-1, assembly GCF_001580555.1. Lineage (NCBI taxonomy): Bacteria > Pseudomonadati > Pseudomonadota > Gammaproteobacteria > Lysobacterales > Lysobacteraceae > Stenotrophomonas > Stenotrophomonas sp. DDT-1. The sequence continues at coordinate 48,031 of NZ_LEKR01000009.1, read as the reverse complement.
TATCGCCGATCTTCCAGCCGAACTGCTTGGCCAGGGTTTCGCCGACGATGGCGCCGGTGCGGGTCTGCTTCCAGTCCTCCAGCTGTGCCGGATCGATCTGCAGCTCGCGGTAGACATCGAAGTAGTTGGGTGACACCGAGAAGTTCGGGAAGAAGTTCTTCGGGTCCTGGTAGATGCCACCAAACCACATGCCATAAGCCACGTCACGGACACCGGCTACCTGGCGCACCTGTGCTTCCAGCCGGATCGGCAGCGACTGGGTGATCGACAGCCGCGAGGCCACGATCAGCCGGTTGGCACCTTCCACGCTGCCACCCGACGAGAACGCCACCCGCACCGAATCGAGCATGCCGAACAGCAGGAACGCGGCCACCACCGACAGCAGGGTCAGCAGGGTGCGGGTACGGCTGCGGAACAGCTGTGCCCACACCAACGAGAAGTATTTCATCGCCGTGGCCTCCGTCAGTGGGCCAGCGGCGCGTCGGCCAGCTCGCCCTTGTCCAGGTGCACCGTGTGCGTGGCGTACTCGGCGGCCTTCGGGTCATGGGTGACCATGATGATGGTCTTGCCGTGCTCGCGGTTGAGCTGCTGCAGCAGGCCGAGGATCTCCTCGGCCGATTGGCGGTCGAGGTCGCCGGTCGGTTCGTCGCAGATCAGGAAGGTCGGGTCGGAGACGATCGCGCGGGCGATCGCCACGCGCTGCTGCTGGCCGCCGGACAGTTCATTCGGGCGGTGGCTGCGGCGGTCGGCCAGGCCGACCAGGGTGAGCGCGATCTCGGCATTGCGGCGGCGCTGCGCCGCGCTGAGGTGGGTCAGCAGCAGCGGCAGTTCCACGTTCTTCTGCGCGGTCAGCATCGGCATCAGGTTGTAGAACTGGAACACGAAGCCGACATGGTGACTGCGCCAGGTCGACAGCTGGCCGCCACTCATCTGGTCGATGCGCTCGCCCTCGATGCTGATCTCGCCGCCAGTGGGGCTGTCCAGGCCGCCGATCAGGTTGAGCAGGGTGGTCTTGCCCGAACCGGACGGGCCCATCAGCGCAACGAAGTCGCCGCTGGCGATGTCCAGGTCGATGCCGTGCAGCACCTGCACTTGCTCGGGGCCACGCTGGTAGGTCTTGGTGATGTTGCGCAGTGAAACCAGGGTCGACATGGGTGGTTCTCCACGGGAAGCGGGAAACGGGGAAGCGAACCTGCGGTGGCCGCAGGCGTGCGTCGAGCGATGCTGCCGGCCGCGCCCACGGGCGCCAGGCCGTTACTGCGCTTGTTTCTGTTGCACCTTGGCGCCATCGCGCAGGGTGTCGGGTGGGTTCACCACCACCGGCTCACCTGCGCTCACGCCCTTGAGGATCTGGCGGTCCTTGCCCATCGCCTGGCCGGCCTCGACCGTGCGCTGCTGCACGCGGTTCCCGTCCCCCAGCACGAAGGCCACCGAGGCACCGTCGCGCTGCACCACGGCGCCGCCCGGCACGCGCACGCCCTGCGGCTTGGCCGCGGCCTGCGGCTGCGCCTGTTCCAGGAAGCTGACCCGCACGCCCATCTCCGGCACGATGCGCGGGTCCTTCACCTTCAGCGCCACGCGCACCTTCACCGTGGCCTTGCCGCGGTCGGCGGTGGGGATGATGGCGATCACCTCGCCGGGAATCTTCCATTCCGGGTAGGCGTTGAGCGTGGCTTCCACCGGCATCTTCGGCTGCACGCGGCCGATGAAGGCCTCGCCGACCTCCACTTCGATCTCCAGCGAGTCCATGTCCACGATGGTGCCGATGCCGGTACGGGTGAAGCCACCACCCGCCGACAGCGGCGAAACGATCTCACCGGGCTGCGCCGCCTTGGCGGTGACCACGCCGGAGAACGGCGCGCGCACGATGTTGTTGTCCACGCCCAGATCGGCGATGGCCAGCTGGTCGTTGGCAACCTTGACGTTGCGCTGCGCGGTATCCAGCTGCGCACGCAGGCTGTCGCGCTGGGCCACGGCCTGGTCGTACTGCGAGCGCGAGACCAGCTGCTGGCCAACCAGCGCCTGCAGGCGGCTGGCTTCGGCGGCGGCCTGCCTCTGCTGCGCCTCCAGCCCGGCGACCTGGCTGCGTGCGGCCTGCAGCTGCGAGGCGTACAGGCTGCGCTGCGCGTCGGCATCGATCGGGTCGAGCGTGGCCATCACCTGGCCAGCCTCGACCCGCATGCCTTCTTCGATCATCACCTCGCGCACCTTGCCGGTGATCTTGGCCGATACCGTGGCCATGCGCCGGGCGACCACGTAGCCACTGGCGTCGAGCACCGAGCTGCTGGCGCTGCCCTGCTGGATGGCCACGGCGGGAGCGGTTTCCACCTCTACGGCCGGTGCGCGACCGAACAGGTAGGCCACGGCCGCGGCGACCAGCAGCACGACCACGATGATCGCGATCCACAACCCGCGGCGACCACCGCCATTGCCTCGGGAGGCCGGCGGCGGCGACTTGCGGTCGATACGGAGTTCCTTCAACAGCTCGGCAGAAGCGTTCATTCGTTCCATCACATGCGTTCGGGCGGGTGTGGCCGGAAGCGCGGACGACGGCGGTTCCGGCGGTGGAGCGTGCGGCACAGCATGAAGGCAGGTACAGCGATGACGGCAGTGACAGCTGTCATCCGATGACACTGACGGCGGCAACTGCGAAATGTGACCACGGCGGCACAGGATGGCAACGTTCCCGCTACCGGTACCGCTCGTGGATCCGATCGCCCCATTGCCGGCCCGCCGCAGCGGCACCACCAAGCGTACCGTGATCTGCGCTCGGTTGCGCCGGTGCCAACTGGCCGGCGGCGGCGCCTGCGCGCAGCCGGCCGAACTGGCATGATCGGCGGCGATCATCCCCGCCTGGAACCGCCTGTGCCGTCCACCTGGCTTGCCTCCCTGCTGCGCCCCGCGCCGGACTCGGCGGTGGCCGAGACGCTGCGCCGGGGAAAATCACCCTGGAGCGAGGCGATCCACCTGCTGTGGTCGGTGTGGATCTTCCTGACGCCCTTGCTCGGCCATGGCTTTACCATGCGCTGGCTGCTGCTGACGCTGGCCAGCTATCCGGTGTTCCTGCTGCTGTACGCCAAGGTGATGGTGGCGCCGCGCCATCACGCCCCGCGCTATGCCCTGGGCCTGATCGCGATGTCGCTGGTGCTGCTGCCCTGGTACCCGTCCGGGCTGACCTACTTCGTGTTCGGCTGCGTGCTGCTGCGGGTGAGCGGTCGCGGCGGCTGGTGGCAGTATCTGCTGCAGCTCACTGGTCTGAACCTCCTGTTCTGCAGCCTCGCACTGCTGTTCCAGTACCCGTGGCAGAGCCTGGTCTGGATCCCCGCCGTGTCCTATATCGTCGGCCTGGTCGTGAACGTGGAGGCACTCAACCAGCAGAAGGATGCGGCACTGCAGCTTTCGCAGGACGAGGTGCGGCGGCTCGCAGCCACCGCCGAGCGCGAACGCATCGGCCGCGACCTGCACGACCTGCTCGGCCACACCCTGTCGCTGATCACGTTGAAGCTGGAACTGGCGCGCAAGCTGCACGACCGCGGTGATGCACGCGCGCGGCAGGAGATCGGCGAGGCCGAGGCCATCGCCCGCGAGGCGCTGGCGCAGGTCCGAAGTGCGGTCACCGGTATCCGCGCCAGCGACCTGGCCGGCGAGCTGGCATCGGCGCGGCTGCTGCTGGAGTGCCAGCAGGTACACCTTCAGTACGCACCACCACCGGCGATGCCGGTGGATGTCGAACGCGGGCTGGCGCTGGTGCTGCGCGAGGCCGCGACCAATATCGTGCGCCATGCACAGGCGACGCAGGCACGGGTGGAGTTCATGCTGGAGGGACGCATGCTGGCGATGCAGATCCGCGACGATGGTCGTGGCGGCGTGCAGGCGGAGGGCAATGGGTTGTGCGGCATGCGCGAACGCGTGGCCGCCCTGGGTGGAAGCCTGCAGGTGCAGTCCGCAAAGGGCGAGGGCACGGTGCTGACCGTGCGCGTGCCACTGGCCGCTGCGACCACACCGCTGCCGCCAGGCGTGCCGCCGTCGCTGGTGCAGGACGGTGCCGCATGATCCGCATCCTGCTGGCCGAAGACCAGGCGATGGTACGCGGCGCACTGTCGGCGCTGTTGGGCCTGGAAGCGGATATCGAAGTGCTGGGCAGCGCCGCGGACGGCGAAACCGCGTGGCGCATGCTGCAGCAGCTGCAGCCGGACATCCTGGTGACCGACATCGAGATGCCGGGCCTGTCCGGGTTGGAGCTTGCACAGCGCATCGCGCGTCACGAGCTGCCGATCAAGGTGGTGATCGTGACCACCTTCGCCCGCGCAGGTTTCCTGCGCCGCGCGCTGGAAGCCGGCGTGCTGGGCTACCTGCTGAAGGACGCACCGGCCGAGAACCTGGCCGAGGCACTGCGCAAGGTGAAGCAGGGCATCCGCGCGATCGACCCGCAGCTGGCACTGGATGCGTGGTCGCAGGCCGATCCGCTGACCGACCGCGAGCGTCGCGTGCTGCGGCTGGCGGGCGAGGGCCGCACCGCCAGCGAGATCGCCGAGCAGTTGGGGCTGTCGCACGGCACGGTGCGCAACTATCTGTCCGAGTGCATCGGCAAGCTGGGCGTGGCCAATCGCATTGAGGCGTACCGGCTGGCGCGGCAGAAGGGGTGGTTGTAGCGGCGCCTTGCGTTTCCCGGTGATGTCATTTCCGCGACCGCGGAGGGGTGTCACTTTCTTTGCGCGCAAAGAAAGTAACCAAAGAAACGCTCCGCCGGCCGCGAGCCGCCGCTACGCGACGGTTCCCTGTGCTCCTCGGTCCGTCGAGGTACGGCGCGGGAACTCGCTGCGCTCAGACACCCGCGCCTCTTCGCCCTCGCCGGACCTGCGGTGCTCGGCTCGCTCAAGGCGGACTTGAAGGTCAAGATCAACAGCAAGAGCATCCACGCATGGCGTGGATCTACTGGGTGCAGCTTCCGCCTTTGACGTTGGTTCCGCCTTTTAGCGAGCCGAGCATCGCAGGGGAATCAGGGGCGCAGAGGCGCCGATGTCTGAGCGCAGCGAGTTCGGCGCCGGCCCCTGATTCACCGAGAAGCGCAGGGTACCGGCGCATAGCGCCGGCTCGCGTTCTGGCGGCGTGTTTCTTTGGTTACTTTCCTTGCACGCGCAAAGAAAGTGACACCCCTCCGCGGTTGCGGAAACGATCCGCCGGGAACTCCCGGCGAACCCGATCATCACTCCTTCCCGCGCGCCATCGCCTGGAACACCCCGTCCCGCCGCACCCACAGGTGGAACAACGCCGCACCCACATGCATCAGCACCGTGGCGAACAACACATAGGCCAACAGGCTGTGCGCATTGCGCAGCGCGGCATACAGCGCCGGGGTATGCGGCACGATCGGCGGCAGGTGCAGCCCTCCCCACAGCACGATCGGGTATCCGCCAGCCGACAGCATCGCCCAGCCGATCAACGGCATCGCCAGCATCAGCGCGTACAGCATCCAGTGCGAGGCCTTGGCCGCCACCCCCTGCCAGACCGGCAGGTCGGCAGGCAGCGCCGGTGGGCGATGGCGCAGCCGGTTGTACAGGCGCAGCAGCGCCAGCAACAGGATCGCGATGCCCAGTGGGCGGTGCAGGTCGATCAGCGCGGGACGCAGGTGCAGCGAGGCGACCATGGTCACGCCGATGAACAGCATGGCGACGATCATCAGTGCCATGGACCAGTGCAGCACCCGCGCCAGCAGGTTGAAGTGGCCGTTGCCGGTGCTCATCGTGCGGCCTCCTTCGGTTGTTCGACGTTGCCGCTGGCGCGCTCGCGTTCACGGCGGTTGAAGGACTGCGAGTACACCGCCGAGCGGGCCGCCAGGATCGGATCATTACTGCCGCGCACCCCACTGGGCAGGATCAGCGGATCGAAGTTGATCTGGCCGCAGGCGCCTTCTTCCTGCGACTGCATGCGGTCCAGGCTGAGTACGCCCGCCACTACCTGGTCACGCGACTCGGGCCACGGCACCGACGGATCATCGATGGCGTCGCCGGGCTCGGCAGTGGTCACGACCAGGTTCCAGCGTACCGGGCCGCGGGCCAGGCGCTGCTGCAGTTCCTGGCTGAGGAAATCGACGCTGGCCTGCTTGCGCGCTTCCGCATCCATCTCCACCACCGGCGCCAGCGGCTGCCAGCGCCAGCGCACCGCACGCTTCTGGCCCTGCGCATTGGTGAACCAGAAACTGTTGACGCTGTTGAAAGTGGTGTCGGCCCAGCTGCTGGTCCATGGCGCTGTCTTCGCCCACTGCTGGAACGCCTGCGCACTGGGGTATTTCGCCAGCACTGCCGCCATCTTCTGCGGGTCCGGCTTGCCGGTGGCCGGGTCGGGAATCGAGGCGCGCGTCTGCTCGTAGAACGCCTCGGCCGTGGGTACCGCGAAGAACGGGAAGCTGTTCATCGCCATGCGCCATTCCTGGCCATCATCGCTGACCATCTGCACCGCCAGGCTGCGCACGCGTGCGGTGTTGTCGGCGCCGTAGGGGTCGCCGCCACCGATTGACAGGCGGCCCATCACCGGCACCCGGGTCTGCGAGAACACCCGGGCACTGGACAGGGTAGGGGCCTGCGCGCTGGGTTCGAACCAGCCGCTTACGCAGATGCCCTTGCTGTGTGCACGGCGGAAGCCCGGATGGGCCGGGCCGGTGGCCTCGATGGTGTCGGTGAAGCGCTGCGCGGTGAGGCGGTCGCCCATCCAGCCGGCCAGCCAGGCGAAGGCCAGCACCACGGTTCCCAGGATGAGCGCGATCAGCGCGATCCAGAGCAGGGGGGAATGCTTGCGCGGTGCGCCCGGCGTCTGGCCGGAACGGGTGTAGCCGAAGAGCGACATGGTCGGAGTCCTGCCTTCACGGAGCGTGTGGGTGGTCGACCCACACATCCTCGCAGAACCCGGCCGAGGCCGAAATTCAATTTTTCGTCAGATTTGCCGGGGACGGCGTGCCGACCAAGGTCGGCATCCACCCGATCAGCTGTAACGCGCCTTCAGCATCGCCCAGGCCGAGCGCAGCGCCAGCGCTTCGCCACCGGCCGGACGGCCCGGGCGTTCGCCGTCGTTCCAGGCGTACACGTCCAGGTGCGCCCAGCGCTGGCTGTCTTCCAGGAAGCGCTCCAGGTACAGCGCGGCGGTCACCGAGCCGGCCATGCGCGAACCGGCATTGGCCAGGTCGGCGATGCCGCTGCTCAGATAGCGCAGGTAGGGGCGCCACAGCGGCATGCGCCAGACCGGGTCACGGGTTGCGTCGCCGGCCTGCAGCCACTGCTGCGCCACCGTGTCGTCGTTGCTGAAGAGCGCCGGCAGATCCGGACCCAGCGCGATGCGTGCGGCACCGGTGAGCGTGGCGAAATCCAGCACCAGGTCCGGCTTCTGCTCACCAGCGAAGGTCAGCGCGTCGCACAGGATCACGCGGCCTTCGGCATCGGTGTTGTCGATCTCCACGCTCAGGCCCTTGCGGGTGGCGATCACTTCGCCCGGGCGGAACGCATCCGGACCTATCGCGTTTTCCACCGCCGGCACCAGCAGGGTCAGCCGCACCGGCAGTCCGCGCGCCATCACCAGGCCGGCCAGGGCCAGCGCATGCGCGGCGCCGCCCATGTCCTTCTTCATGTTGCGCATGCCGTCGGCCGGCTTGATGTCCAGGCCGCCGGTATCGAAGCACACGCCCTTGCCGACCAGCACCAGTGCCGGGTTGGTTTCCTTGCCCCAGCGCAGCACCACCAGACGCGGCGCGCGGTGCGACGCGCGGCCCACGGCGTGGATGGCCGGGAAGTTCTGCTTCAGCAGTTCATCGCCGGTGATCGCCTCGACCTGCGCACCATGTGCATCGGCCAGTGCACGCGCGGCGTCTTCCAGCTGCTGCGGCCCCATGTCTTCGGTCGGGGTGTTGACCCAGTCGCGCACGCGCAGGCTGGCGGCGATCAGGTCGGCCACTTCGCCGGACGGTGCGGCCACCAGCTGCGCCGGGGCGCGGTTGCGCTTGCGGTAACGGTCGAAGCGGTAGCTGCCCAAACCCCAGCCCAGCTGCAGCAGCGCCTGTTCGGCGGCAGGCAGTTCATTGGCCAGCTGCCAGACACTGCCTTCCGGCAGGGCGTGCGGCGCATGTGCATAGCTGTAGGCATCGGCGCGATCACCCACGCCCATCACCGCGCCGGCCAGGCCCTCACTGCCGGGCAGCAGGGCCACGCTGTGCGCACCGGCAGTGAAACCCTGCGAGGCCAGCCAGGCCTGGGTGGCGGCCGGTTGGCCTTGCTTCCAGGCGGCGAACTGCTCGCGGTCCAGCACGTACAGCGGCAGCGCTGCGGCGGTGTCGGCGGTGAAACCAGTGATCTCGCTCATGCGTCAGGTACTCCGGGATGCGGCGGCGTCGAGGTTGGCGTCCAACCAGTCGGCAAGGCCGGTGAGGGTGTCGAACTGCAGGTCCGGCTGCAGTTTCGGATGGGTCCAGGTGGCTGCTTCGCGGTTGATCCAGCACCCGCGCAGGCCGGCGGCGATCGCCCCGGCCACGTCCATCTCGGCGTGGTCGCCGACATGCAGTACCTGTGCCGGCGCCACACCCAGGCGGGTGCAGGCGGCATGGAAGATGCTTGCCTCCGGCTTGGCCGCGCCGTGTTCGCGCGCGCCCAGCTGGAAGGCGAAATGATGGGCCAGGCCGATCCGCTCCAGATCGGCATTGCCGTTGCTCAGTGCTGCCACCGGCACCCGCGCGGCAATCCTCGCCAGCGCATCGATCGCATCGGGATAGCACTCGACCTGGTTGCGCGCGGCGTAGAACGCTTCGTACGCTGGCTCCAGCAGATCGAGGCTGGCGCCACTGGCGTGCAGCGCTTCGTGCAGGGTCAGCCGACGCAGCGCGCTCAGGTCGTGGTGGAGGTGCGGATGGGCGTGGTACAGGCGCTCGCGCAGTTCGCGCATCGCCGCCACCGGATACATCGCGGCGGTGGCGGGGCTGTGTTCACGCATCCACTCGTGCAGGACCAGGTCGATGCGGGCGCCAATCGGAGCGAACGGCCACAGCGTGTCGTCAAGGTCGAGAGTGATGGCTTGGACAGGGAAATTCACCCCTCCATTCTACGCCTGCCCGCGCGGGCTTTCATTCCAGCAGCCGTGCCCAGCCCTGCATGCCGTCCAGCCGTGCCAGTACCAGCTTGATGCAGACCAGCAGCGGCACCGCCAGCAGCAGGCCGATCATGCCCCAGGCCCAGCCGAACACCATCAGCGCCAGGATCAGCACCAGCGGCGACAGCTTCATGCGCCGGCCCAGCACGATCGGGGTCACCATCTGCCCTTCCAGAGTGTGCAGGGCCAGGTACGCGGCCGCCGGCAGCAGCGCCTGCAGCGGGTCGCGGAATTCCACGAAGCCCATCAGCAGCATCAGTGCCACGCCGATCAGCGGACCGACGTACGGGGCAAAGTTCAGCAGCGCGGCCACCGTGCCCCACAGCAGCGCCTCCTGCAGGCCGATGCCGAGCAGCATCAGCACGCCAGCGAACACCAGCCCGACCAGGGTGTTGATCACGCTGATGGTCAGCACATAGCGCGAGACTTCGCGCTCGATCGACCGCAGGATGTCGGCGGTGAAGCGCTGCTGCTGGCGGTTCGGGAACAGCGCGATCGCCGCGCGCTGCAGGCTCTGCCCGTAGATCATGAAGAACAGGGTCAGCAGCACCACGGCCAGCACCGAGGCGGCAAGCCGTGGCGCGCGGGTCAGCATGCGGTACGGGTCGTCGAGCTGGGTGCGGATCACCTGCACCTTATGGTTGCTGTCGCCGCCGGCGACGCGCGCGAAGTTCTCCGCCGCCTGGTTGGCCTGCTGCACCGGCTTGGTCAGGTCCTGCACCTGGCGGGCGACCTTGCGCAGCTGCTGCGGGGCTTCCTGCGCCCATTCCATCGCCGGGCCGATCAATTGCACCGCCAACGAACCGGTCACGCCCAGGCCGGCGCCGAGGACCAGCAGCGCGCCCAGCGCGCGCGGAATCCACAGTTTCTGCAGCAGGCGCAGGATCGGGTTGCCGACCAGCGCGAAGAACATCGCCAGCAGCACCGGCAGGATGATGTCCTGCGCCGCCCACAGCGTGTAGCCCACCGCCAGGGTCGCCAGCACCACCAGCGACATCGGCCCGCGTGGGCGAGACGGAGGCGGCAGCGGTGCCTCCGGGTCCTGCGGATCGGCTGGTGACAGGGACAGGGAGGACTCGCTCATCGACGCATCAGCCGGAAGGGGGAGCGCATTATCCGCCGGCCGCCATCGGCGCGGCGGATTCCATGGATCAACGTTCGGACAGTTCGGTGGCCGCCTCGGCCGGGCGCGGTTCGCGCAGGTCCGGTTCCGGCTCCGGCACAGCTCGCGCTGCCGGTGCGGGCCGTGCTTCAGCGGCGGAGGCCGCCGCCTGTGCCTGTTCACTGGCGTTGTCGGCTTCTTCGGCCGCATCGTCGGCGGTGGCCGCCGCCTGCGCCGCCATCGCCGTGGCGAACGCCGCCTGCGCGCTGGCGAACAGGTTCGAGACCGAACCGACCATCTGCAGCCAGCGCGCACCGTTGACCTTGCCCGGCATTTCCAGCTTGCCGGCAATGAAGCCACCGGCAAGGCCCACCACCACGATGCGCAGTGGCGACCAGCCCTGGCGCCAGACCTGGCTGAGCGTGGACCAGTGGTCCTGGGTCTCGACCAGGCGTACGGTCACCACCTGTTCGCAGCGCTTCACCCGCCGCTGCAGCGCACCGAACTTCATGGCTTGCCCTCTGGCAGCTGCACATCGGCATCGGGGTCGTCTTCGCTGGGCTCGTCGAACAGGCCCAGGCGGGACAGCTGGCGCCGGGTGGCGTGCATGCCGGTGTGGTGGAAGAAGTAGGACACCCGCCAGATCGCATAACCGGTGACGGCCAGGCTCAGCAGCGAGGTGATCAGCAGGGCCTGTAGCCAGCTCAGGCCCCAGCTTTGCAGCAGGGCGATGAGGGTGGCGGCCATCAGCAGCCAGGCCGACGCACCAAATACGATCGCTACCCCGGCCCAGGCCAGTGCACGGCCGAATGCGCTGCGAGCCAGCGCGAAGTCGGCCGAGGCCAACCGGCGCAGCGAACGCAGCGAGTGCTTGGCCGAGTCGGCAGCGGCACGACCGGCCGCGCCAACCTGGCGGATGCTCTCATCCAGCGGCGGGGTAGCCGCCGGATCAGGGGCTTGCGCGTTGTCTTCGCTCACGCCGCGGCTTACTTGTCGCTGCTGCCGCGGGCCAGCTTGGCGATGATCCAGCCGGCAGCGAAGGCCACGCCGAACGAGGCCAGCGGACGCTCACGGATCAACTCGGCGGCGCTGTCGATCAGGTCCTTGCCCTTGTCCATCAGTGCATCGACCTGTTCCTTGGCGGCGGCACCACCAAACTCGGCAGCGGCCAGGCCGGACAGCGCGCTATCGGACAGTTCAGCCTTGACGTTGGCCTTGCCGATGCGCAGTTCGTCGGTGGCGGCACCGGTGGCGCCCTTGATCGCACCGCCGGCGGCGCTGGCGGCCTGCTTCAGGTGGGAACCGGCTTCACCCAGGTGTTCCTTCAGGTTCTCGGTATTGGTGGGGCTCATCGAATCACTCCTGTTGCGATGGGGGAACGGGTGTCGGCGGTGCCGACCTGGACGGACAGCAATAGCATTGCCGGGGTATAGGGGGTGTTACGGCAGGGCGATCAGCGCATCACGAGCTGGCCCTGCTGCTGGCCATTGTTGCGCAGCACGCGCACCACCAGGGTCGGCGGGCGCTGCTGGAAATTGGCACGCCAGCTGGCCAGGTCGGCGAATTCGCCCACGGTGGCGTCGGTGATGATGTCGCCCTGCTGCAGGCCGTTGCTGGCGGCGCGGCTGCCGCGCTTGACCTCGCTGACCAGCACGCCGCCGACCCCCGACTGCCGCAGTGACTCGGGCAGGTCGACGAAGGTCGCACCGGTCAGGCGCGGGTCCAGGCTCTCACCGGTGACCGCGCGCGCCTGTTCCTTCAGCGTCGCCTTGATCTGCAGTGGCTTGCCTTCGCGGCGTACGTCCAGCGTCATCGCGCTGCCGACGGCCGCCAGGCCTTCCACGTTGTGCAGGGCCTCGGCGCTGTCCACGCGCTGGCCGTTGGCCGACACCACCACGTCGCCCGGCTTCAGCCCGGCTGCGGCGGCGGCCGAACCGGCCAGCACGCGGGTGATCAGCGCACCGCGGGTTTCGCCCAGGCCCAGGCCCTGCGCGATCTGCGCGGTCAGGTTCTGGCTTTCCACGCCCAGCGTGCCGCGCACCACCACGCCGTGCTTGACCAGCTGGTCGACCACGCTGCGCGCCAGGTTGGAAGGAATCGCCAGGCCCAGGCCGATGTTGCCGGCCATGCTGCCCTGCGGGTTGAAGCTGGCGGTATTGATGCCGATCAGCTGGCCCTGCAGGTCGACCAGCGCGCCACCGGAGTTGCCCGGATTGATCGACGCATCGGTCTGGATGAAGTTCTGGTAGCCCAGCCCGCGGATGCCGCTGCGGCCCACCGCCGAGACGATGCCGGACGTGACCGTCTGGCTGAAGCCGAACGGGTTGCCGATGGCCACCACGAAGTCGCCTACGCGCAGCTGGTCGCTGTTGCCGAGCTTGATGTCGGTCAGGTTCTGCGCCGGAATGCGGATCAGCGCGATGTCGGTATCGCGGTCCGAACCGAGGAATTCGGCCTTGACCGTGCGCCCGTCGGCCAGTGTCACCTGTACGTCATCGGCGTTGTCGATGACATGGTGATTGGTCAGTACCAGGCCTTCCTTGGCGTCGATGATCACGCCCGAGCCCAGCGATTCGTTGATGCGTTCCTGCGGGATGTCCGGGAACAGGCGGCGGAAGAACGGGTCGTTGAAGAAGGGGTTGCGCACGCGCACCACTTGCTTGGTATTGACACTGACCACCGCCGGCATTGCCTTTTCCAGCATCGGTGCCAGCGACGGTACCGCCTGACCGGCCACCGAAGCCGGCAAGGCCGCCGTGGTCGGCAACACCGCCGGCAGCGGCGCGGCGTCGGCACGGTTGTCCATGTGGGCATTGATGCCGGTGGCAACGAAGCCACCGAAGGCGGCGGCGATTGCGAGCGTGAGCAGGGTAGGAAGCGGTCGCATGGGAGTCGGTTCGCTGGCGTGGGTGGGGGCGGTACGGCCCTACGGTAGAACAAGCTGAATGAGTGTGTCGCGATCTGGATAAATGCGCCATGAAAACGGGTGCCTCGAAGGGGGGGGGCGCAGGGGCCAGAACGCGGTTGTGGCGACACCCGGGCAGGTGATGGGTGCGCCACTCAAGGCCAACGCGCGCCGCACTGGCACAGGCGGATACGTGCGCAGTTCCGCGCAGGCGGGTGCCGCAATGCGCCACGACGGATGCCGGACGCTGCCTCCGTGCACGTGCGCGCGACGACGGTCAGACGATGCTGGGTTCGCGTAGCGCAGCACTGAAAAAAAGGGGTTTGCTGCGAACCGAAGGTGGCAACAGGGGCTGCTGCGTACACCATCGGCGTCGCAACAGATGCGATTGCTGGCACATGCCCCGTTCCACGATCGTCAATGTCGGTATAGCATCGCCCCGTTTTGATACTTAAGGCCCGCAGGAGGGCAACATGAGCAACGGTAATGGTGTGTCGGTCGTGACCGACGCTGTCGAGAACGTCAAAGAAACCGCCACCAACGTTGGCGAGACCATCGCCCACGCTGCCGAAGACGCAGTGAAGTCGGTCAAGAAGACCGTCAAGCGCGCCACCAAGGCTGCCGGTACCCGCGTTGCCAAGGCCAAGAAGGCCGTGGCCAAGGTCGAGAAGACCGTTGCCAAGAAGGCCGAGAAGGCTGCCAAGTCGGTCGGCAAGACGGTTGCCAACGCCAGGAAGAAGCTGGAAGCGGCCAAGAAGAACGCCAAGGCCGAAGCTGCTGCCCTGAAGAAGGAAGTGGCGAAGAAGAAGGCGGCTGCGGGCAAGGCCGTGACCAAGAAGGCCGCCGCTGCCAAGAAGACCACCAAGGCCGCCACCAAGGCTGCCGGCAAGAAGGTCGCCACCGTGAAGAAGGCCGCCACCAAGAAGGCTGCTGTCGCGAAGAAGACCGTTGCCAAGAAGACCGCGGCCGCCAAGAAGGTGGTTGGCAAGAAGGTCGCCACCACCAAGAAGGCTGTGGCCAAGAAGACCGTCGCCGCCAAGAAGGTCGCTGGCAAGAAGGCTGTGGCTGCGAAGAAGGTTGTCGGCAAGAAGGCTGCCGCCACCAGGAAGGTCGCCACCAGGAAGACCGCTGCCGCCAAGAAGGTTGTGGGCAAGAAGGCTGCCGTCGCCAAGAAGGCCGTTGCCAGGAAGACCACTGCTGCCAAGAAGACTGTCGGCAAGAAGGTCGCTGCGACCAAGAAGGTCGTCGCCAAGAAGGCTGCACCGCTGAAGAAGGTCGCCGCCAAGAAGGCTCCGGCCAAGAAGGCCCCGGCCAAGGCCGTGCGCAAGGTCGCCAAGCGCAAGTAATTGCGCCGTGACCGAAGGCCCTGCCGCCCACCGGGTGGTGGGGCCTTTCGCGTTTTCGGGGCGCGGTCTGGGGCAAGATGCAGATTCTTCCCGCCGGAGCCCCAGCATGCGCGGTATCGATTTCAGTTCCTGGCAGGGCGTGCTGTCCACGTTGGCCGGCCTGGTCCTGATCACCCTGCTGGGCGTGGGCATCCGCTTGCTGGTGATGCAGACCCTGCAGCAGCGTCGCGAGCGCGAGAACCGGCAGATCAACGAGCGGCTGCGCACACTGATGGCGGCCTACAAGACCCTGGGCGGTTCATTCACTGGTGAACTGGGCGTGGATCCTAGCCATCGCCGCGATCTGCGCCAGCGCGAAGCGGCCGAAGGCATCGCCGAACCGCGTTCGGATCGAACGCGCCGCATCCGCGATGCGGTCGAGGCCGCGCTCTCGGACATCCTGTTGCTGGGCACCGACGAACAGGTGCGGCTGGCCGCGCGTGCCGCCAATGAACTGGCACAGGGGCGGCCGGTACATACCCACGAACTGGTGGTCTCGCTGCGCGACTTCGTGCGCGAAGCGCTGGATCTGGCGCCGATTCCGGCCGACCTGCAGATACCGCCGCAGGGGCCGACCCGGCCGGGTGCCGCCAGTGGCGGCGGCAAGGGCCGCAACGAGGGCGATGCCAAGGGCGGTCGTGCGGGTGGAGGAGGTGGCGGTGGCGGAATGGGCGCTGGCATGGGGGGTGTCGGCCTCGGCGCCGGCGCCGCTCTGGGCGCCGGCCATGCGTCTGCCAGCGATGAAACGGACGCGCGCTGAGCACGTCCGCCCGGTTCAGCGCGTCAGCTCGTAGAGCGGCACGAAGCCGCCGTAGATCATCCGCGCGCCGTCGAACGGCATCGGATTCTTCGCAGGATCAAACCGCGGGTCTTCCATCATCTTCTTCATGCCGGCGTCGCGGGTCGGCTTGTCCGGCCATTCGATCCAGGAAAACACCACCGTCTCGTCCGGCGTGGCTTTCACTGCGCCGAAGAAGTCGGTGGTCTTGCCGTGCGGCACGTCATCGCCCCAGCACTCGACCACGCGCAGCGCGCCGTATTCGATGAAAACGGGATCTCCTGTGCGTGCGTGGGCGAGGAACTTCTCCTTGTTGGCGGTGGGCACCGCCAGGACGAAACCATCGATGTAGCTCATAGCCTGCCTCCGGATGGACCGTGCCGCATGCACGGCCTTCAAGTACCCGACGAACCAGGGGATCGGGGATCGACAGCGGTGGATCGTGAAGAAACCTGAAAATGCACGCGCGCCGCGCGCGTATGCCAGAGACAGCCTGAATCAAGCCAAAAAATTCAGCAATGCGAAGAACGCTGTTTTCAGGGAGCGTTGTGGCGAATAACGGAGAATTTACATTCCCGATGCGATGGCGCCTTGGCGCTGCTGCACACCATAAGAAAGTAAAAGGTGTACCCCCATGAAGAATTCGCTGATTGCTCTGGCCCTGGCCGCTGCCCTGCCGTTCACCGCCTCGGCTGCTGAGAACCTGTCGTACAACTACGCCGAAGCCGACTACGCCAAGACCGACATCGACGCGTTCAAGGCCGACGGCTGGGGCGTGAAGGGTTCGTACGGCTTCCTGCCGAACTTCCACGCTTTCGGTGAGTACAGCCGCCAGGAAATCGACCACACCAACATCAAGCTGGACCAGTGGAAGATCGGCGCCGGCTACAACGTTGAAATCGCCCCGACCACCGACTTCGTTGCCCGCGTTGCTTACCAGAAGCGCGACCAGAAGCACGGCCTGGACTTCAACGGCTACAGCGCTGAAGCGGGTATCCGCACCGCCTTCGGTGCCCACGCCGAAGTCTACGGCATGGTCGGCTACGAAGATTTCTCGAAGAAGCACGGCATCAATCCGGAAGGCCAGTGGTACGGTCGCCTGGGTGGCCAGGTCAAGCTGAACCAGAACTGGGGCATCAATGGCGAGCTGAAGATGAACCGCGACGGCGACAAGGAATACACCGTCGGCCCGCGTTTCAGCTGGTAATAGCTTCCTCGGCGCGCCTGCGCGCTGAAGATGCCTCGACAGGCCCGGCGCATGCCGGGCCTGTTGCGTTGTGACGACCCGAAACCGCAGCTGAGCATGTTCCGGGGCCGCTGCTGCGTTGCAATAAATTGGATTCCGCTGCTCCCCGCGCGGGCCTACGGTGGGCACTTCGTACCGTCGGATCCATGTGATGCCGCCTGCCGTTCCCGCTCTGCCCCTCGATCGGCCTCGCCGCCTGGCAATGCTGGCGCCGCATCCCGTGCTGCGCCTGGGGGTGGAGGTGGTGCTTTGCCAGCACGGTGGCGTGCAGGTCTGTGGCAGCTTCACCCGCGAAGGTGATCTGCTCGATCTGCTGCAGCGCCAGCCGGATGGCATCGACCTGTTGCTGATCGACCTGCTGGCGCCGTGCGGACCCGAACAAGGCCTGGCCCTGTTGCGGCTGTTGTCGCGGCGCTGGCCGCTGCTGCCGGTGCTGGTGCTGTCTGCGCACTGCAATGCCAGCACGGTCACCATGGCGATGCAGGCCGGCGCGCGCGGCTTTCTGTCCAAGGGGACCACGCCGGAGATGCTGCGGCGCGCAGTTGACGTACTGGCGCGTGGCGGCCGCTTCGTGCCCCCGGAGTTGCGCACGCAGTTGAGCCGATCGCGCATGCGGCGCACACAGGCGCCGGTGCTCACGCCCTTGAGCCGACGCGAGCGCGAGGTGCTCCGGCTGGTCCTGCAGGGCTGCACCACCGGGGAGGTGGCGCGGCACTTCGGGCGCACAGCCAGCACGGTCAGCACGCAGAAGCGGACGGCCTACCAGAAGCTGGGCATCCACAGCGATGGTGAGCTGTTCCGCATCCGGCACCTGCTCGAATGCGGATAAGCCGGCTTATTCGCCCTGGTACTGCTTTTCTTCCACCAGGGCCGAACCGGCCACGCGGTTGATCTCGTTCTTCACCTGCACGCGCTCGCCATTGGTGCCATAGACACCGCGTGCCAGCTGGATGAATGCATCGTCGAACACCTGGGCCGCTTCCTTGTCGCGCAGCTGGTCCTGGATGTCCCACATGCGCTCGTTGATCGCCTTCAGCTGCTGCTTCAGCGCGGCCAGGGCCGGCTGCGCCTGCAGCTGCTGCTGCAGCAACGGCAGCAGGCCGTCCAGCTCGGTTCGCACGTTGCTCAGCTTGGCCGCATCGTCGATGCGCTCGGCCTTGATCTCGAGGATGGTGATCTTGTCGATCAGCTCGCCGATCGATACCGGGGTCAGGATGGCGTCCACGCGGTTGGTTCCTGGAAACAGGGCGCCATGATACCGCGCTGCTGGCATGTGGCTCCGATCCACGGGATTTACGCCGAATTTGCGCCACGGGCCCAGCAGCACCCTCGATCCGTTACGGCCACCGCCTCGACACTGCGTTCCCGGCGGCGCGACCGCCTTCGACGAGGAACACAGTGCAGTGAACAGCAAGGGGATGATGGCGGCGCTGGTGGCCGCCCTGGTAGGGCTGCTCGGGATCGGCAGCGCGCAGGCACAGGTGCAGGCCAGTGGCAGTGCCGCATTGACCAGCGACTACGTGTGGCGTGGCAGCTCGCAGAGCGATGGCGACCCGGCGGTGCAGGCCGGCGCGAAGGTCTCGATCCCGTCGGGATGGTACGCCAGCGTGTGGGGTTCGAACGTTTCGTTCAAACCGGACAATGGCGCGCGCAGCGAGTTCGACCTGGTGGCAGGCTGGTCCGGCGCATTGGCCCCGGACTGGACACTGGATGCCAACCTGACCCGCTACCTGTACCCGGGCACCGGCCGCGTGCTGGACTGGACCGAACTCAATACCACCGTGACCTGGAAGCAGCGCGCCTGGTTGCAGGTCGCGTATTCCAGCGATGCATTGGCCGGTGGCCATCGCGGTACCTATGCCCAGCTGGGTGTGCGTGTGCCGTTGCACGAACGCCTCCGCCTGGAAGCAGCGGTGGGCCAGTACTGGCTGGCCACCGCGCAGGGCCCGGACTACCTGCATGGGCAGCTCAGTGCCATCGCCTCGCTTACCCCGGCATGGGAACTGCGCGCCACCGTGCATGACACGGACAACGCAGCCAAGCGCCTGTTCCCCGGCAACGCCGGTGGGCGATGGGAGCTGGCGCTGCAGGGCAGCTTCTAGTCGGCCAGCGACGCCTGGCGCGCGCGCAGCGCGCCGGGCAGCCACAGCAGCAGCGCCAGCACGGCCACGGCGGCACCGACCACGCACACCCCGCTCCAGCCGAAACGCGGATAGACCTGCGCCGACAGCAGCGAGCCCAGCGAGCCGCCGATGAAGTAGCCGGTCATGTAGCCGGCATTGAGCCGGTTGCGTGCCGCAGGCTGCAACGCATAGATCAGGTTCTGGTTGCTGACGTGCAGCAGCTGCGCGGCCAGGTCCAGCACCACCACGCCGACCAGCAGCGCCAGCAGCGAGTGTGCCGACAGCCCCAGCGGCAGCCACGAGAGCAGCAACAGCACCAGCGCGATGGCGGTGGCGCGGCCGGTCTGCCCGCGGTCGGACATGCGGCCGGCCAGGCCAGCCGCCAGCGTGCCGGCGGCGCCGACCAGTCCGAACAGGCCGATGGTGGCGTCGCTGTAGGCATACGGCGGCTGTGCCAGCAGGAACGCGAGCGGGGTCCAGAAGATCGCGAACATGGCGAAGCTGCAGGCGCCCAGCAGCGTGCGCTGGCGCAGCACCGGTTCCTGCACGAACAGCACGCCGATCGAGCGCAGCAATGCGAAATAGCCAAGGCCGGCGCTGTGGTGGAATCGCGGCAGGCCGCGCTGCAATGCCAGTGCGGTCAGCACTAGGGTGGCAGCGGCGATCGCATACACCAGGCGCCAGTCGCCCAGGCTGGAAAGCAGGCCGGCCACGGTACGCGCCAGCAGGATGCCCAGCAGCAGGCCACTCATCAATGTTCCGACCACGCGGCCGCGGTGTTCCGGCGCGGCCAGCGTGGCGGCGAACGGCACCAGTACCTGGGCCACCACCGAAAACAGGCCGGTGATCGCAGTGCCCACCAGCAACCAGGTCAGCGACGGTGCGCAGGCACTGATCACCAGTCCGCCCGCCGACAGCAGGCTCATCACCACGATCAGGCGGCGGCGTTCGAACAGGTCACCCAGCGGCACCAGCAGGATCAAGCCGGCGGCATAGCTCAGCTGCGCAACGGTAACCACCATGCCGACCTGGCCGAACGGCACGCCGAAGGCGTCGGCGATGGTGTGCAGCAGCGGTTGCGCATAGTAGTTGCTGGCCACGGCCACGCCGGTGGCGACCGACATCAGCAGCACCTGCCAACGGTGCAGAGGGGGAAGGGACGGGCTCACGCGATGTTCCAGGAAGCGGGGGGCACAGTGTCCGCCTGCTGCGAGCATGATGGAAATGAATCATCATCATCCATGCCATCTGGAAACAAGATAGTTGTATGAACCTCAAGCAGCTCGAGTTCGCCGTGGCGCTGGCCGAAGAAAGCAATTTCACCCGTGCCGCCGAGCGCTGCCACGTGGTGCAGTCTGCGCTCAGCCACCAGATCGCCCTCCTGGAACAGGAACTGGGTGCCACGCTGTTCGAGCGCCTGCCGCGCCAGGTGCGGGCCACCGCCGCCGGCGAGGCGTTGCTGGTGCACGCACGCCAGGTGCTGGCCAGCCTGCGCCACCTGCGCGCCGACGTGGCCGCCGTCAGTGGCGAAGTGCGTGGGTTGCTGGCCATCGGGCAGATTTCCTCGCTGACCGGAATCGACGTTGTGGCGATGCTGGCGGCCTTCCAGCGCGTGCACCCGCAGGTGGAGTTCCAGTTGCGCGTGGACAAGAGCGAGGACCTGATCGCGCAGGTACAGTCGCGCGCGCTGGATGTGGCACTGGTCGGCCTGGCGCCTTCGGCAGCGCTGGACGGTGTCTGCCATCAGGTGCTGCGGGAGGAGGATCTGGTAGCGGTACTGGCGCCATCGCACCGGCTGGCCGGACGCAAGCGGCTGCCATTGGCCGCACTGCAGGATGAAGCACTGGTCGACTTCCCGCGCGGCACCGGTGCACGCCGGCAGACCGATGATGCTTTTGCCGCAGCCGGACTGCCGCACACGGTCCGTTTCGAGGTCAACCTGATGGAACTGGTCGAGCGCTTCGTCCGCCATGGGTTGGCGGTCGGCATCGTGCCGGCATTGATCGCCGATGGGTTCCAGGGTGTGGTGCAGATTCCGCTGCAGCCGACCCCGACCCGGCGCGTGCACCTGGTCTGGCAGCGCCTGCCGACACCAGCGGCGCGGGCGTTCGTCGACGCCGTGCTCAGCCGCGCAGGCGCAGGCTCAGGCCCTTGAGGAAGTTGCGCAGCATCTGGTCCAGGCAACGCCGGTAATTGGCGTGCCCGGGTTGACGGAACAGCGCGCCCACTTCCGACTTGGAGACATTGAAACCTGCGCTGGCAAAGATCTCCATCAGGTCCACGTCGCGCAGCTGGAACGCCACGCGCAGCTTCTTCAGCACCAGGTTGTTGTCGATGCGGGTTTCCACTGCGCGCTGCGGCTGGCTCTCATCGCGGCCACGCAGGTGCACGATCAGGCCATCGAGGAAGTGCGCCAGCGCGCTGTCGTTCATCGCCTCGAAACCGGGTTCGTCCTCGCGGCGCAGCCAGGCCTTCACCTGCCCGGTATCCACGGCAAAGGCCGGGTCGGCCATCTGGCACAGGGCGACCACGTGCTGGTCACCCAGGTCCAGGGAATAGCGCACGCTGCGCAGGACATCATTGTTGATCATGGCCCATTGTACCGGCCCCTGGCGTGTCACCGGACTGTCATCGAACTGCAGCATCGTGAGCACTCGTTCGCTGGGACCCTTGCATGCGCCGGTATCTGTTTTCCGCACTACTGCTCGCCGGCAGCTTCGCTGCCTTCGCCCAGGACCGCTTCGTACCCGTCGAGCGGCGCCTCAGTGCATCCCAACTGGCCGAGGTCGGGCTCAGTCCAGCGCAGTTGCAGGCGTTGAACCGGGTACTGCGCGAGGCGGAGAGCACGGCCGCCGCGTCGACGGCAGCGGTGGCCCCGGTCGCTGCGCCGCTGCCTGCCAATGTGCCGGCACCGGCAGCAATGCATCTGGGCCTGGATGACGAACCGGTCAGTGCCCGTGTGGTCGGAGAGGTCGCAGGCTGGCAGCCCGGCACGCTGTTCACCCTTGATAACGGCCAGCAATGGCAGGTGATGAAGGGACAGATGAAACTGCGCACGGTGTTGCAGTCGCCGCAGATCGCCGTTGTTCCAGGAATTGCCGGGCGCTGGTTCCTGCAGGTCGACGAAGACCTGCCCAAGGCCAGAGTGTTTCGCGTGCGTTGAGCCGGGGGGACGACTGGACGGCGGGCAACTCAGGACGGGCCGGGAATGCCAGAATGGGCGTCCGGTTTTTCCCCCTGGAGTTGCCTGATGACCCGCACTGTCCTGATTACCGGCGCCACGTCCGGCTTCGGCGCCGCCGCCGTCCACCGCTTCGCCCAGGCCGGTTGGAAAGTGATCGCCACGGGCCGCCGCAGCGAACGCCTGCAGCCGCTGGTCGAGCGCTACGGCGAGGACGTGGTGCACGCCGCCGCCTTCGACATCCGCGATGCGGTGGCGATGGAGGCGGCCCTGCTGGCGCTGCCGCCGGCCTTTGGCGAGATCGACCTGCTGGTCAACAACGCCGGCCTGGCGCAGGGCACCGCGCCGGCACAGAGCGCCACGCTGTCGGACTGGACCACGATGATCGACACCAACATCACCGCGCTGGTGACCCTGACCCATCGCCTGCTGCCGCAGCTGGTGGAGCGCAAGGGCGCGATCATCAACATCTCGTCGGTGGCCGGCGTCTACCCGTACCCGGGTGGCAACGCCTACGGTGGCACCAAGGCTTTCGTCAGCCAGTTCTCGCTGGGCCTGCGTTCGGACCTGCACGGCACCGGCGTGCGCGTGACC
Organism: Stenotrophomonas sp. DDT-1; assembly: GCF_001580555.1. Taxonomy (NCBI): domain Bacteria; kingdom Pseudomonadati; phylum Pseudomonadota; class Gammaproteobacteria; order Lysobacterales; family Lysobacteraceae; genus Stenotrophomonas; species Stenotrophomonas sp. DDT-1. Next base: position 25,591 of record NZ_LEKR01000009.1, on the reverse strand, counting down.
ACGATCGAGCCGGGCATGGCCGAAACCGAATTCACCGTGGTACGCACCCATGGCGACCAGAACGCCTCGGACAAGCTGTACAGCGGCGCCAACCCGATGACCGCCGAAGACATCGCCGAGCAGATCTTCTGGGTAGCCAGCCTGCCGCCGCACCTGAACATCAATCGCCTTGAACTGATGCCGGTCAGCCAGTCGTTTGCCGGCTTCCAGGTGGCCCGCGAAGGCTGACCTGCTTCGCGGGTCCTGTAGAGCCGAGCCTATGCTCGGCTTCGTCTGGATTCAGCCGAGCATGGCTCGACTCCACAGAAACGAAAAAGCCGGGCACTGCCCGGCTTTTTCATTCACATCGACAGGCTTACTGCGCCTTGATCGCCATCGCCTGCAGGCCGGTGCCATCCAGCTTCTGCTTGGCTTCGGACAACTCGCCGGCACTGCCATACGGGCCCATGCGCACGCGGTACACGGTCTTGCCGTTGATCTGCGCCGACTCCACGCGTGCCGCCAGGCCCATCATGGCCAGCTTGGCCTTGGTCGCTTCGGCATCGCCGGAGGCACCGAACGCACCCGCCTGCAGGATGTAGCGGGCGTTGTCGGCGGCGGCCGGTGCAGCAGCGGCCGGGGTACTGGCCGCGGTCGGCGGGGTTTCCGCGCGCGCTGCCGGAGTGGCGGCGGCGCTGCTGGTCGACGCCGTCGGCGTGCTGGCCGGAGGCGTTGCCGCTGCCGGGCGTTCGCTCAGCGGTGCCGGCAGCGGACGGCTGGTGGCGGTTACCGGTGCGGTGCTGGCCACGCTGGCGGTTGCTGTCGGTGCCGGTGCAGCGGCGGCGGCCGGAACCGGCTTGCCTTCCAAAGCCGCCTGCGCGCGCTGCGCTTCGGCCTTGGCCCGGCGCTGGTCTTCGGCACGCGCGCTGGCGGCCAGTTCGGCGTCGGACATTTCCACTTCCTTGCCTGGCAGCAGGGTGTAGAAGTCGTACTGCGTCGCGGCGGGCTTCTCCGGTTCGGCCGGCTTCGGCGTGGCCGGCTGCGCGGCCGGCTGGCTGCCGACATCGCTGTCGGCATCAGCGACCGGGGCCGGCTGCGCATTCGGGTTCGGCTGCGGACCGGCACGCAGGAAGCCATCGCCTTCGCCCTTGAACAGGTTCGGCGCCGCCAGGAACACCACGGCGGCGATCGCCACACCGGCCACCAGCCACACCCATCCGGGGGTGCCCTGGCTGCTGCTGTTGCGTCGTGCCTGGGTTTTGCCGCGTCGTGCTGCCATGTGTACTGCGTCTCCTGATGCTTACATTTTTTCCGGGGCACTCACGCCCAGGAGTTCGAGGCCGTTGGCCAGCACCTGGCGCGCCGCGCAGGCCAGGGTCAGCTTGGCGTTGCGATCGGTGGCGTCGTCCACCAGCACCGGCGTCCCGTGATACCACGTGTGGAAGGCATGCGCCAATTCACGCAGGTACTGCGCCACCAGGTGCGGCTCCAGCGCCACGCCGGCCGCTTCCACCACTTCCGGATACCGCGAGATCTCGTTCATCAGCCCCAGCGAGGCATCGTCGGCCAGGCGGCCCAGATTGGCCAGGCCATTGCCCTGCTCGTACACCAGGCCCTTTTCCTGGGCCTGGCGCAGCAGGCTGCAGACGCGGGCGTGCGCGTACTGCACGTAGAACACCGGATTGTCGTTGCTCTGCTGGCGGGCCAGGTCGATGTCGAAGGTCAGTTGCGAATCGGGCTTGCGCGCGATCAGGAACCAGCGGGTCGCATCGCGGCCGGCCTCGTCGATCAGGTCGCGCAGGGTGAAATAGCTGCCGGCACGCTTGGACAGCTTCACTTCCTCGCCGCCGCGCATGACGGTGACCATCTGGTGCAGCACGTATTCCGGCCAGCCCTGCGGGATGCCCACTTCCAGCGCCTGCAGGCCGGCGCGCACGCGCGCCAGCGAGCCGTGGTGGTCGGCGCCCAGTTCGGTGATCGCGCGCTCGTAGCCGCGCTGCCACTTGGACAGGTGGTAGGCCACGTCCGGTACGAAGTAGGTGAAGGTGCCGTCGGACTTGCGCATCACGCGGTCCTTGTCGTCACCGAAATCGGTGCTGCGCAGCCACAGCGCGCCGCCTTCCTCGTAGGTGTGCCCGGAGGCCTGCAGCTTGGCCACGGCCTCGGCGACCTTGCCATCGGCGTACAGCGAGCTTTCCAGGAAGTAGATGTCGAAGTCGACGCCGAAGGCGGCCAGGTCCAGGTTCTGCTCGTTGCGCAGGTAGGCCACGGCGAAGCGACGGATCGCCTGCATGTCGTCCGGGTCCTTGGCGCCGACCACCAGCGTGCCTTCCAGGTCAACGCTGGCGCCGGCCATGTAGGCGCGGGCAACATCGGCGATGTATTCGCCGCGGTAGCCGCCTTCCGGCCAGCCGTCCTGGTCCGGCGCAATGCCCTTCACGCGGGCCTGCACCGACAGCGCTAGGTTCTCGATCTGCACGCCGGCGTCGTTGTAGTAGAACTCGCGCTTGGCGTTCCAGCCGTTGGCATCGAGCACGCGGGCCACGCAGTCGCCGATCGCCGCCGCGCGGCCATGGCCGACATGCAGCGGGCCGGTCGGGTTGGCCGACACGTACTCCACGCCCACCGTGCGGCCGTTGCCGGACAGGTTGCGGCCGTAGTCGTGGGCTTCCTTGATGACCGACGCGGCTTCGCGCTGGTACGCAGCCGGAGCCAGGTGGAAGTTGATGAAGCCGGGGCCGGCGATCTCGACCTTGCTGACGTCCTCGCTGCGCGGCAGCGCCTCGACCAGCGCCTGAGCCAGTGCGCGCGGATTGCTGCGCGCGGCCTTGGCCAGCAGCATCGCGGCGTTGGTGGCGAAGTCGCCATGGTCACGGGTCTTCGGGCGCTCGACCACGAAGTCCGGCGGCAGGGAGTCGGCGGGCAGGGTGCCATTGGCGCGCAAGGCTTCGATGCCTTGGCTGATCAGGGCGCGGAGGAGATTTTTCACGAGGCCTGCTGTGAGAATGAGCGGCGGAATCGCCCATTTTAGCGCAGATGCCCGCGCCCACGCTGACCAGAACATGCCTGCGGGGGTTCCTGCCCGGCCCTGGTCAGGCCCGCTCAGCCGAACAGGCGTGGCTGGGGCGGGGACAGCAGGCCTCGTTCAGCAAACGAAACGGGGCGGCCTTCGCCGACCACGAAGTGGTCCAGCAGGCGTACGTCCACCAGTGCCAGCGCCTGCTGCAGTTCATCGGTGATCCGGGTATCGGCGCCGGAGGGTTCCGGGTCGCCGGAGGGGTGGTTGTGGCTGAGGATCACCGCTGCCGCGTTGTGCAGCAGGGCTCGCCGCACCACCTCGCGGGGGTAGACCGGGGCGGCATTGATGGTGCCCTGGAACAGTTCCTCGCAGGCGATCAGCCGGTGGCGGTTGTCCAGGAACAGCGCCATGAAGATCTCGCGGGCCTGGCCGCGCAGGCGGTGCTGCAGGTAGCGGCCGACCGCGGCCGGGTTGTTGCCGACCGCCTCGCCCTGCTGAAGCTCGGCGGCCAGGTAGCGATGGGCCAGTTCCAGGCCGGCGGCCAGTGCACAGCTTCGTGCCGGCCCCAGCCCCGGCAACCGGGCCAGCTCGCGGGCCGGGCGGTCCAGCAGCACGCGCAGGGGGCCATGCGCCTGCAGCAGGTCGCGGGCGGTCTGCACCGCGTCGCGTCCACCGAAGCCGGAGCCGAGAAACAGCGCCAGCAGCTCTGCGTCGGACAACGTGGCGGGGCCGCGGGCGATCAGCTTCTCGCGGGGACGTTCCTGCTCGGGCCAGTCATGGATGGGCATGCCTGCATCATCGCCAGCGCGGGTGATGCGTCCCATCAGGGCAGGGCGCACGCCCGGGTAGGCTGTTGCCTCAGTCGCGTCGCGACTGCAGATAGGCGAACAGCTCCTGGTTGTTCTGCAGCCCCAGCTTGCGCTTGGCTTCGGCCTTCTGCCGGCTGATCGTTTTCGGGCTGCGGCCGCAGTGGACGGCGATGGCGTTCACTTTCAGCCCGGCGGCCAACAGGTCCAGCACTTCCTGTTCGCGGGCCGACAGCGCCGCCGGCTCACGCGCGAACATCAGGTCGCGCGCCTGCAGGTGGTCGCGCAGCTGCTGCGAGACGAACACCTGCCCGGCCATGGCCGCGTTCAGGGCCTGCGGCAACTCGCCGAAATCGGCGCACTTGTCGACCAGGCCACTGACACCTTCACGCAGCAGGCCATCGAGCAGGCCGGGGTGACGGGCGCCGGTAAGCACCACCACGGGCATGCCCGGGTGGCGTGCGCGCAGCTCAGCGATCAGTTCCGGGCCATCCGGGCCGGTGCCCGGCATGGAGAGGTCGGTCAGCACCGCGTCGCAGCCGTGGTGCTCGACCAGCTGCAGCAGCTGGGCGCCGTCACGCGCGCTGCCGACGACCTCCATCAGATGGGTCTGCAGCACGATGCGGATGCCGTGCAGGACGACGGGATGGTCGTCGGCGATGATGATGCGCGGGTGCACGCGGAATCCTCGAAAAGCGAAGCGGCACACCTGCGGTGGCCACTGACGATTCTGCAAACGTGGCCGGCCAACAGGTATAGGAAAGTTCCGAATCGCAGTGTCTTGAACCCCGGAAGCGTTGTGGCGCAAGTCCCATCTGCTGATAGCCGCCCGCTATGTGTGCCGTGTACCGGGACATTACCGACCATCGGGTAAGCTAATGCCCTCGTTTGCACAGGAATTCCAGGTGGCTGACTCCCCCAACGCTTCCCCCGCGCCGGCCCGCGCGCTGGAAGGCCAGAAACTGCTGTTGTGCGTCGGAGGCGGGATCGCGGCCTACAAGGCCCTGGAGCTGGTGCGGCGCCTGCGCGATGCCGGTGCCCAGGTGCAGGTGGCGATGACCGCCGGTGCCCAGCAGTTCGTCACTCCGCTCAGCTTCCAGGCCCTGTCCGGGCAGCCGACCCGCACCACGCTGTGGGACAGCGCCGCCGAGCAGGCCATGGGCCACATCGAGCTGGCCCGCTGGGCCGACCGCATCGTGGTCGCGCCGGGTACCGCCGATCTGCTGGCGCGGCTGGCCCAGGGCCATGCCGATGACCTGGTCAGCACCCTGTGCCTGGCCAGCACCGCACCGCTGACGATCTGCCCGGCAATGAACCACCGGATGTGGCTGCATCCGGCTACCCAGGCCAACATCGCCCTGCTGCGCCAGCGCGGTGCGCAGGTGATCGGCCCGGTCGATGGCCCGCTGGCCGAAGGTGAATCCGGTCCCGGCCGGCTGGCTGAACCGGGCGACATCGTGGCCGCGCTGGTGGCCAATGGCGGTACCGCTGCGACGGTTGCCGCGCCGGAAACCCGTGCCCTGCAGGGCTTGCGCCTGCTGATCAGTGCCGGCCCGACCTACGAAGACATCGATCCGGTGCGCTACGTCGGCAACCGCAGCAGCGGCAAGATGGGCTTTGCCCTGGCCGCTGCCGCCGCCGCGCTGGGTGCGCACGTGGTGCTGGTCAGCGGCCCGGTCCAGCTGCCGACGCCACCGGGCGTGCAGCGCATCGACGTGCGCTCGGCCGCGCAGATGCGCGATGCCGTACTGAAGTCGCTGCCCGCCGACATCTATATCGGTGCCGCCGCAGTGTCCGACTACACCCCGCGCCAGGTCGCCGCGCAGAAGCTGAAGAAGACCGCCGACAGCCAGTCGCTGGTGATCGAGCTGGTGCGCACGCCGGACATCCTGGCCGAAGTCGCCGCGCAGACGCAGTCGCTGAAGCTGGTGGTCGGCTTTGCCGCCGAGACCCACGACGTGGAGAAATATGCACGCGGCAAGCTGATCGACAAGCGCCTGGACCTGGTGATCGCCAACCAGGTCGGCATCAGTGGCGGTGGTTTCGAGAGCGACAACAATGCCGCCACGGCCTTCTGGCAGGACGGTGAACAGGTATTCCCGGCCACCTCCAAGCGCGAACTGGCCGAACAACTGCTGGCGCTGATCGCGCGGAGACTCCAGGCATGACCCAGGCATCCCTTTCCCGACCGCTGCAGGTCAAGCTGCTCGATCCGCGCTTCGGCGACAGCTGGCCGCTGCCGGCCTACGCCACCGAAGCCAGCGCCGGCATGGACCTGCGCGCGGCGCTGGATACCGCACTGACCCTGCAGCCGGGCGACACCGCGCTGGTGCCCAGCGGCCTGGCCATCCACATTGCCGACCCGAACCTGTGCGCGGTGATCCTGCCGCGTTCGGGGCTGGGCCATCGGCACGGCATCGTGCTGGGCAATGGCACCGGCCTGATCGATGCCGACTACCAGGGGCCGCTGCTGATCAGCGTCTGGAACCGTGGCCGCGAGGCCTTCACCATCGAGCCCGGCGATCGCATCGCGCAGCTGGTGGTGGTTCCGATTGCCCGCGTCAGCCTGCAGGTGGTGGATACTTTCACCGACAGCGTGCGGGGCACGGGTGGATTCGGCCATACCGGGGTGCGTTGACAGGGGACATCGATGAGCGGCATCGGGGAAGGACAGCGGGGACGGTCGTTGGGTCGCAGTGCACCACTACTGGGGGTGCTGCTGATCCTGCTGGCCGGCTGGTTCGGATGGAGCGCGGTGCAGCAATGGCGGCAGGAGGCCAACGGCCAGGCGCTGGAAGAAGCGCGCGACCAGGCCGTGCAGGGCCTGCAGCAGGCCGCTGCAGGCCAGTTGCAGCAGCTGCAGCAGCAGTTGAAGAACGATCGCGTGCAGCAGGCGCTGCAGGCCGGCGATGCCGCTGCAGCGGCGCTGGCCGTGCGCGAGAGCTGGACCGGGGTTGAGCAGGTCGAGGTGCTGACGGCCGATCTGGCCAACGCCTATGCCGATCCGGCCACCTTCGGGTATGCACGCCTGGCCCTGCTGGAAGCGGCGGTGGCTGAGGGCAAACCCAGCCTGCGCGTCGTCCGCGATGGTGGCGGCAATCGCCTGGGCCTGGCTGCGCCAGTGCAGCTGGGCAACCTGGGGCCGGCCGTGATCTATGTCCGCCAGCCGCTGCTGCGGCTGACCTCGCCGCTGGACCAGGTGCGTGCGCCGTCCGCAGGCTTCCTTGGCCTGCGCCAGGGTGGCTTCGATCTGGTCACCCAGGGCGACGCGGGCCTGTCCGAAAGCGCCGAAGCGCTGGCGCGCCCGGTTGCAGGCACGCCGCTGCGACTGGTCGCGTCGGTACCGAATGTCGACGCCGGTCCGCTGGGCCTGGGCGCGCTGGCCAGCGCCATTGTGGCGTTGCTGCTGGCGTTCATTGCCGTGTTGCTGGTGGTGGGACGTGACCGACTGCCGAAGTCGCTGCCCTTGCCGCGCCGCGCCGCAGCGTCCGAGGCCGACCATGGCCCGACCCTGAGCGAGAGCCTGCAGCAGGCGCCGCCACCCGTGGCCGCTGTGACCGGCAGTGGCGATGTCACACCACCGCCGCCACCGCCGGTGCCGGCCGAGGAGCTGGCCGCCGGCATCTTCCGCGCTTATGACATCCGCGGCGTGGTGGGCAGTGAACTGACACCGAAGACCGCGGCGCTGATCGGCCAGGCCATTGGCACCGTGGCACTGGAGCAGGGCCTGCGCGAGGTGGTGATCGGTCGCGATGGCCGCCTGTCCGGTCCCGAGCTGACGGCTGGGCTGGCCGAGGGCCTGCGCCGTGCCGGCTGCGCGGTGATCGACATCGGCCTGGCGCCGACACCGCTGGTGTACTACGCCGCCTTCCATCTGCGTACCGGCACCTGCGTGGCAGTCACCGGCAGCCACAATCCGCCCGAGTACAACGGCTTCAAGGTGGTCATTGGCGGCGAGACGCTGTCCGGCGATGCCATCACCGATCTCTACCAGCGCATCGTCGAGGGCCGCCTGGTGCAGGCCGCCGAGCCCGGTGACTACCAGCAGCGCGATGTCAGTGCCGACTACATCCAGCGCATCGCCGATGACGTGCAGCTGGACCGCCCACTGAAGGTCGTGGCCGATGCCGGCAATGGCGTGGCCGGCGCACTGGCGCCGCAGCTGCTGGAAGCGATCGGCGCCGACGTCATTCCGCTGTACTGCGATGTCGACGGCACCTTCCCCAACCATCATCCCGACCCGAGCGAACCGGCCAACCTGGAAGACCTGGTGCAGACGGTCAAGCGCTTTGGCGCCGATCTCGGCGTGGCCTTCGATGGCGACGGCGACCGGCTGGGCGTGGTGACCGGCGAAGGCCGGATCATCTACGCCGATCGCCTGCTGATGCTGTTCGCTGCCGATGTGTTGATGCGCAATCCGGGCGCGATGGTGATCTACGACGTGAAGTGCACCGGCAAGCTGTCCGACCATGTGCTGCGCAACGGTGGCAGCCCGCTGATGTGGAAGACCGGGCATTCGCTGATGAAGGCGAAGATGCGAGAGACCGATGCCGAGCTGGCCGGCGAGATGAGCGGCCACTTCTTCTTCAAGGAACGCTGGTTCGGTTTCGACGACGGTCTGTACGCCGCTGCGCGATTGCTGGAGATCCTGGCCCAGCGCGAGGAAACCCCGGACGAGGTGCTGGGCGAACTGCCGGAAATGGTCGCCACGCCGGAGCTGAAGGTACCGGTGGCCGACGGGACGCCGCATGCCCTGGTGGCGATGCTGGTGGCGGCGGCGCAGTCGCCGGACAACCCGTATGTGGGTGGCCGCCTGTCGACCATCGATGGGCTGCGCGTGGACTTCGCCGATGGCTGGGGCCTGGTGCGTGCCTCCAATACCACGCCGGTGCTGGTGCTGCGCTTCGAAGGCAACGACGAGGCCGCACTGGAACGCATCCAGGCCCTGTTCCGTAGCCAGCTGCAACCAGTGCTGGGCGACACCCCGCTGGGGTTCTGAACGATCCTGGTGGGTGCCGACCGTTGGTCGGCACGCCTTGCCCGCTCTTGGTAGGTGTCGACCCTGGTCGACACACCCTCACCCCTTGAACCGCAACCCCACGCCCGGCTCGGTGAACAGGTAGCGCGAATCCAGCGCCGAATCGCCCAGCTTGTGTCGCAGCTTGCCGACCAGGATGCGCAGGTAGTGGGTGTCGTGCTGGTGGGTCGGGCCCCAGATCTCCTGCAGGATCTGCGGCTGGGTCACCACCCGGCCGGCATTGCGCAGCAGCAGCGACAGCAGCGCGTATTCCTTGCGGGTCAACGCCACCGGTTCACCCTGCAGGGCGACTTCGCGACGCACCAGGTCCACGTGCAGGTGGCCATCATCGAACACCGGCGGCGTGCCATCGGTCGGCACGCTGCGCGTGCGCAGCAGCGCCCGCACGCGCGCCATCAGTTCCTGCGTGCCGAACGGCTTGGTCACATAGTCGTTGGCGCCGGTATCCAGTGCGCGCACCTTCTCGGCTTCGCCGGCGCGCACGGTCAGCATGATCACCGGCACCTGGCTCCACTGGCGCAGCTGTTCCAGGACCTCATGGCCTTCCATGTCCGGCAGGCCAATGTCCAGGATCACCAGGTCCATGTCTTCGCTGGCGGCCAGCTGCAGGCCTTCCTGGCCGGTGGCGGCCTGCCGCACCTGGTAGCCCTGCGCGCGCAGGCTGATGTCCAGGAACCGGCGGATCTGGGTTTCATCGTCGATCACCAGCACGCGTGCGGCCGGCACGCTGGCATCAATCGGGGTCGGGCTCATCGTGGGAGGCTGGCTTGAGCAGGGGCAGGGTGATGCGGATCAGGGTACCGCGACCGTCGCGTCCGGGCAGCGCCTGCACGCTGCCGCCATGTGCGCCGATCATGCCCTGGCAGATGGTCAGGCCCAGGCCGGTGCCGTGGCGGCCTCGGTCGCCACGCTCGACGCTGTAGAACATGTCGAAGATGCGCGCGCGCTCGTCATCGGGAATGCCGGGGCCGGCATCGATCACGTCGATGCGCAGCTGGCCGTCCAGCTCGCGCGCCTGTACCTGCACGGCGGCGTCGGGCGGCGAGAACTTGGCCGCGTTCTCCATCACGTTGAACACGGCCTGTTCGACCAGCGCCGGGTGCACCCAGATCGGTGCCAGCGTGGCTGGGATGTCCAGCTCCAGCCGCACCTTTGGCTGGTAGCGCTGCAGTCGCCGTGCCGCCGAGCCGATCAGCTCGTCCACGCCGATCCAGTCGCGGTTGATCTTCAGCCCTTCATGACCCAGCCGGGTCATGTCCAGCAGATTCTGGATGTAGCGGTCCAGCCGTTCGCCCTCGACCAGGATGGTGTCCAGCAAAGCACGGCGATCGGCTGTATCCATGGCCGCACCGTAGCTGGCCAGGCTGTCGGCCGACCCGATCATCGCCGCCAATGGCGAGCGCAGGTCGTGCGACACCGAGGAGAGCAGCGCCGAGCGCAGCCGCTCGGTCTCGTTGCTGACGTGTGCCTGCTCCAGTTCCGCCACCAGCCGGGTACGCAGCGCGGCCTGTGCGATGTCATCGACCATCGCTTCGGCCAGCTGCCGCTGTTCGGGCAGCAGGCGCGCCTGTGCGCCGGGCAGGTACAGGCCGGCCACGCCGATCGCACGGTCTTCGCCGTCCAGCAACGGCAGGAACCACCATTGCGCACCGGCCAGGGTATCGGTGAAGCGCCCACTGGGCTGGCCGTGGCGCAGTGCCCAGTCGGCGGCAGCCAGGTCGGTATCGCCAGGCTGGTTGCGGCCACCGGCGGCGGTATCGGTGCCGATCCGCAGCCACGCCGGCACGTCCAGGGCCTGCTCCAGCGCATGCCGGCCTGCCTGTGCCACCTCGCCGTTGCCGGCCGCGCTGGCCAGCTGACGGCCCAGCTGCTGGCGCGCACGCGCATGGCGGTTGGCCGCACGCAGCGCAATCACCTGCATGCGCAGGCGCGAGGCCAGGCGCCCGGCCACCAGTGCGGCGGCCAGGAACAGGAACACGGTGATCACGCCCTGGCGTGCACCGATGGCGAAGGTGAAGCGCGGCGCGATGAACAGGAAGTTGTAGGCCAGGAAGCACAGGATCGCGGCCATCACCGCCACGCTGGCGCGCGTGCGTGCAGCCACCAGCACCACCGCGACGATGAACACCATCGACAGGTCGGCCATGCCCACCCAGTGTTCGGCAAGCCACGCCACCGCACAGGCCAGCGCGGTAGCGATCAGGGCTTGTGCCGGTTCATGACTGATACCGCGCATTGGCGGCAGCAGGCTCTCGCGGCGCGAGCGTGCGCGTGCCTGCGGCGTGCTGATGATGGTGATCTCGTAATGCGCGCCACGCTGGATCAGCTGCTGGGTCAGGGTGCGGTTGAACATCCGTGCCAGTGGACGTTCGCGGGTCCGGCCCAGCACCAGGGTCGACACGCCGTTGTGTGCGGCATGATCGAGCAGGGCATCGGCGATGCTCGATCCATGCAGCAGTTCGGCGTCGCCGCCCAGCCGCCGTGCCAGCGCGAAGGCCGCATCGATCTCGCGCCGGGTCGCCTCGTCCTGGCGCCGGCCCTGCACGGTCACTACCGTCCACGGTGCGTCGCGGCGCTCTGCGATGCGCCGCGCCACGCGCACCAGGTATTCGCTCTGGCCGCCCCCGTCGATGGCCACGAGAACGCCGCGACGCAGGGGCAGATTGCCTTCGCCACGCGCGGCGCGGGTTTCGCGCAGACTGCTGTCGACGCGGTCGGCGGCTTCCTGCATCGCCAGTTCGCGCAGCGCGGTCAGGTTGGCCGGTGAGAAGAACGCCTGCAGTGCCTGAGCGGCCTGTTCGGGCACATAGACCTTGCCCTGCTGCAGGCGAGCGATCAGTTCGCGCGGCGGCAGATCGACCAGCACGATGTCGTGCAGGCGGTCGAGCACGCCGTCGGGCACGGTCTCGCTGACGCGCACGCCGGTGATCCGCATCACCACGTCGTTGAGGCTTTCCAGATGCTGGATGTTGACCGTGGTCCAGACGTCGATGCCGGCGTCCAGCAGCTCCATCACATCCTGCCAGCGCCGCTCATGGCGGCTGCCCGGTGCATTGCGGTGGGCCAGTTCATCCACCAGCACCAGCGCCGGATGCCGTGCCAGCACGGCATCCAGGTCCATCTCCTGCAGGACATGGCCGTGATAGGCCACGTCCTTCAGCGGCAGCTGCGGCAGGCCCTCCAGCAGGGCCTGGGTATCGGTGCGTCCATGGGTTTCCACCAGGCCCACCACCAGGTCGACGCCGCGGCGCAGCTGTTCCTGCGCGCGGGTCAGCATGGTGTAGGTCTTGCCCACGCCCGGCGCCGCACCGAGGAACACGGTCAGCTTGCCGCCGGCTTCGCGTTGCAGGCCTTCAACCAGGGCATCGGCCTGGCGGGTACGTGCATCAGTCATGGGGGCCGCTGTCATGGCCACCATTGTGCGCGCAGCGGGTACAGACCGGCATCACGGCGTCTTGGCCGCATGGTCCAGCGCGAAGTTCAGCGTCACCACGTTCACCCGTGGCTGGCCGAACAGGCCCCACTGGCGCCCTTCGGTATGCGCCTGCACCAGTGCCTGCACGCGCTCCACCGGCAGGCCACGGGCACGCGCTACGCGCGCCACCTGCAGCTGTGCGGCGGCCGGCGACAACTGCGGATCGAGACCGCCGCCGGACTGGGTTACCAGATCGGCCGGAACCTGCGCTGGCGCGACACCTTCCCGTGCAGCCACCGCAGCGGTGCTGGCAGCGACGCGCTCGGCCAGCGCGGGATTGCTGCGCGCCAGGTTGGAACCGGCCGCGGCCATCGGGTCGTAGTTGGCCGCCGACGGACGCGCCTGGAAGTAGCCGTCAGCGGTGAACGGCTGCGCCAGCCACGCCGAGCCGCGCACCTGGCCGTTGCCGTCGCGCAGCAGGCTGCCCTCGGCCTGGGTCGGGTAGGCCAGGCCGGCGAAGCCGGTGGCGATGCCGGCGTAGACCGCGCCGGCCAGCAGCAGGGTGGCCAGGCCCAGGCCGATCGCCGGGCGCCAGCTTGCGCCATCCTGCAGGCTCGCCACGCGGGCCTCGGCTTTCTGTCCGCGGGGAAGGGAAGACGAAGTGGAAACAGTACGGTTCATGCGCCGAATACCAGGACAAGAAGGAGGTCGATCGCCTTGATCGCCGCGAACGGCAGCAGCACGCCGCCGAGGCCGTACACCAGCATGTTCCGGCGCAGCAGCGCCGTTGCGGTGGCCGGGCGGAAGCGCACGCCACGCAGGGCGAGCGGAATCAGGGCGGGAATCACCAGGGCGTTGAAGATCAGTGCCGCCAGCACTGCGTTGCGCGGGCTCGACAGCTGCATCACGTTCAGTGCGGCCATGGTCGGCACGGCCGCGGCGAACAGCGCCGGCAGGATCGCGAAGTACTTGGAGACGTCGTTGGCCAGCGAGAAGGTGGTCAGCGCGCCGCGGGTGATCAGCTGCTGCTTGCCCACTTCCACCACCGCCAGCAGCTTGGCCGGGTCCGAATCGAGGTCGACCATGTTGCCGGCCTCCTTCGCCGCCTGCGTGCCGGAGTTCATCGCCAGACCGATGTCGGCCTGGGCCAGTGCCGGGGCGTCGTTGGTGCCGTCACCGACCATTGCCACCAGCCGGCCACCGGCCTGTTCCTGGCGGATGCGCGCCAGCTTGTCCTCCGGGCGGGCCTCGGCGATGTAGTCATCGACGCCGGCTTCGGCAGCGATGGCAGCGGCGGTCAGCGGGTTGTCGCCGGTGATCATCACCGTGCGGATGCCCATCGCGCGCAGCTGCGCGAACTTCTCGCGCATGCCGTGCTTGACCACGTCCGACAGCTCGATCACGCCCAGCACGTGGCGACCCTCGGCCACCACCAGCGGGGTGGCGCCATTGCGCGCCACCTGCTCGACGCGACCGGCCAGTTCCGCCGGCACGTTGCCGCCCAGCGTCTGTACGTGGGCGCGGATCGCATCGGCGGCACCCTTGCGGATCTGCCGGCCATGTTCCAGATCGACGCCGGACATGCGGGTCTGTGCACTGAACGCCAGGTACTCGGCATGGTCCGGCTCGGCGGTGGCGCAACCCTGCTCGCGCGCCAGGCGTACGATCGACTTGCCTTCCGGGGTCGGGTCGGCCAGCGAGGACAGCAGCGCCGCTTCACGCAGCTGACTGGCGTCGATGCCGGCCAACGGATGGAAGTGGCTGGCCTGGCGGTCGCCGTAGGTGATGGTGCCGGTCTTGTCCAGCAGCAGCACGTCGACGTCGCCGGCCACTTCCACCGCCTTGCCCGACTTGGCCAGCACGTTGGCAGCCAGCGCACGGTTCATGCCGGCGATGCCGATGGCCGGCAGCAGGCCGCCGATGGTGGTCGGGATCAGGCATACCAGCAGCGCGATCAGCAGCAGCGGATCGACCTGCACGCCTACCGCCGCGCCGATCGCCGGCAGCGTCGCCACCACCACCAGGAAGGTCAGCGTCATCGCTGCCAGCAACAGGGTCAGCGCGATCTCGTTCGGCGTCTTCTGACGGTTGGCACCTTCCACCAGCGCGATCATCCGGTCCAGGAAGCTGTGCCCCGGCTCGGCGGTCACCCGCACGATGATCTGGTCGGACAGCACCTTGGTGCCGCCGATCACGCCGGAACGGTCGGTACCGGCCTCGCGCAGCACCGGGGCGGATTCGCCGGTCACCGCCGCCTCGTTGATGGTGGCCAGGCCCTGCACGATCTCGCCATCGGCCGGCACCAGCTCACCGGCACTGACGATCACATGGTCGCCCGGGCGCAGCTCGGCGGCAGGTACCTGGGTTTCCGCAGCCCCCGGCTGCGGCGCGGCCAGGCGGCGCGCCACCAGATCCTGGCGAGCGCGGCGCAGCGATGCGGCCTGGCCACGGCCACGCGCCTCGGCCACTGCTTCGGCGAAATTGCCGAACAACACGGTCACCAGCAGGATCGCGGTCACCGCCAGGCCGAAGCCCAGCGGCGCATTGCCGGTCAGTGTGACGATGGCGGCGACGATCGTGCCGGCCATCACCACCGCCATCACCGGGCTGCGCACCAGGTGCATCGGCGATAGCTTGCGTACTGCTTCGACCAGCGCACGGCGCAGGCCGGCGCCATCAAGCAGCGCAGGGCGCGGGGCAAGGGAACTACGGGTGGAACTTGCGTGGGTACTCATCGGGGTGTCCTTAGTGCAGTCCCAGGCTGAGGTGGTCGGCGATCGGGCCGAGTACCAGCGCCGGCATGAACTGCAGCACGGTCAGGATGACGATCACCGAGACCAGGGTCAGGGCGAAGGTCGGGGTTTCGATCTGCAGGCTGCCGGCAGACTCCGGCGCCTGGCGCTTGGCGGCCAGTTGCGCGGCCACCACCAGCGGGATGATCAGCAGCGGGAAGCGGCCCAGCAGCAGCACCAGCGAGCAGCTCAGGTTCCACCACAGCGTGGCGTCGCCCAGCCCCTCGAAGCCCGAGCCGTTGTTGGCGTAGGCCGAGACGTACTCGTAGAACACCTGGCTGATGCCATGGAAGCCCGGGTTGGAGGTAGCGGCCAGCCCGGGCACGGCCAGGGTGATCGCGGTGAACACCAGCAGGGTGATCGGCTGCAGCAGCACCAGCAGGGCCAGCAGGCGTACCTGTGGCGTCTCCAGCTTGCGGCCGAACAGTTCCGGCGTACGTCCGGTCATCAACCCGGCCAGGAACACGCCCAGCAGCAGGTACACGATGAACTGCTGCAGGCCACAGCCGATGCCGCCCCAGATCGCGCTGACCAGCATGTTGACCATCGCGATGCCGCCACTCAGCGGCGCCAGCGAGTCATGCATGCCGTTGACCGAGCCGTTGGAGACCTGGGTGGTCACCGCCGCCCACAGCGCCGTGCCGTCGGCGCCGAAGCGCACCTCCTTGCCTTCCATCAGCAGCGGCGTGGCGGCGCTGGCACTGTGCCCTTCGCTCCACACCATCGCGCCGGTGGACAGCAGCGACATGCCCAGCATGCAGCTGAACACCAGGGCGCCGAACCGGCGCCGGCCGGTGAACGCACCGATCATGAAGATCACCGCCATCGGCACCAGCAGGATGCCGACGATCTCCAGCGCGTTCGACAGCGGGGTCGGGTTCTCCAGCGGGAAGCTGCTGTTCGGGCCGTACCAGCCGCCACCGTTGGCGCCCAGCTGCTTGGCCGCGACCATCGCCGCCACCGGGCCCAGCGGCAGCTTCTGTCCGGCCATGCCGGCGCTGGCATCGATCGGCGTGGCCTGCGGGCCACCGGCCATCGTCGACGGCACGCCCTGGCTGGTCAGCAGCAGGGTCCACACCAGGCACAGCGGCAACAGGAAGCGCACGCACAGGCGCACCACGTCCACGTAGTAGTTGCCCACCGCCACCTGGCGGTCATCGCCGGTACTGGTGGCCGCCGCAGCCTGCGGCGCACGCGAGAACAACGCGCGCAGCGTCGCCACCGCCAGCGCCAGGCCCATCATCGGTGTCACCACCTGCAGGCCGGTGATGCCGGTCATCTGCGAGAGGTAGGACAGCTGCGCCTGGCCCGAATAGTGCTGCTGGTTGGTGTTGGTCAGGAACGAGATCATCGTGTGCAGCGCGGTGTCCCAGCGCATGTTCGGGATCTGGTCCGGATTCAACGGCAACCAGGCCTGGGTCATGAACACCGCCTGGGTCAGTACGGCGACCACCACGTTGCTCAGGACGAAGGCCAGCACGTAGCCGCGCCAGGACATCGCGCGCGAGGGATCGACGCCGAACACCTTGTACAACGGCTTTTCGATCCAGTTGAACAGCACGTCGGCCTTCATCGGCGTGCCGCGCATCACGCGCGCCAGGTACAGGCCCAGCGGCCACGCCAGCAACAGGCTGGCGGCAATAATCACAAGCATCTCGGTCATGGCAGGCTCCGCTCAGAATGACTCGGGCCGCAGCACGACATAAAGGAGATAGGCGGCGGCGACCAGCACCAGCACGCCACACAACAACGACAGCCAGGGGGACATTGCAATAGCGTCCTGGTGGAACCCCTCCACCTCAGGCCGTCATCGTCGTCCTGCCGCCCATAAACGCACTACGCGCCGGACCGTGCCGACGCGTAAAGAGTGCATAAATTCCGTGGGCCAAGCCGTAACCAGGCGCCGCCTACTGTACAGCCGGGCCCATGCTGGGCTGCTCTTTCCCAAGGTCACGCGGAGCCGAGCATGGGCTCGGCTCTACAAGCGAATCACGGGGCCTGGCTCGTCGGTGCCACGCCCTTCAGCTCGCGATAGCGCTGCAGGGTGCTTTCAATTTCCGCCTTCAGCGCCTGCTGCTGCTGCAGGAACCCGGCCTGCAGGCGCTGCTGCGCCTGCAACTGCACGTGCCGCTGACGGATCGCCTCGGCCTGCTTGTCGGCGACCTTGCCACCGGCCAGTTCTCGGTCACCGGCGGCCGACAGCAGCGCCACCAGTGATTCGCGCAGGCTGGTGACGTTGTACTCGGCGGTCTTGAGGTTGTTGTCCAGCACTTCCTGGCGCTCGGCGAACACCCGGCGCAGGTCCTCCTCGCTGCCATAGGTGGACAGCATCGCCTGCTCGGTACGCTGGCGGGTCTGCTCGGCCATCAGGTCCAGCTGCTGCTGCTGCGCCTGGGTGCTGGCCGCGGCGCGCTCTTCGTCGGTCAACGCGCGCTGGACCTGCGCATTGCGCAGGCCGCTCTTCGCGTTGAACTCCTCGCGGGCGTGATTGACCGCATCGGCTGGCAGCGAATCGCTGCAGATCCGCTCCTTGCCCTCGTTCCAGCAATACAGCTTCTTTTCCACTTTGCCGCCGTCGCGCGACTGCGCCGGCACGGTGGACGGCACGGCCAGCAGCAGGCCGGCAAAGAGAACGGCAGGAACTCGGGACATGACCTTTCCCCTGGGTCGGTCAGCGGATCGAACGGACGCCGTACTGGGCCCGGTAGGCTTCCAGCGGCTGGCGGTAACCCACAAGTTCCGGGTTGCCGGAGGCGAAATCAAGCAGATCGGCCAGCGACGCCACGGCGATCACCGGAATCCCGGCCTCTTCGGCCACCGACTGCGCCGCCGAGCGGCGGTCGGTTTCCGAGGCGATCTCCTGGCGGTCCAGGGCTACCACGATGCCGGCTGGGGTGCCGCCGGCAGCGCGGATGATGCCCAGCGCTTCGCGGATCGCGGTACCGGCGGTGATCACGTCGTCGACGATCAGCACGCGCTTGCCATTCATGTCGGCGCCGATCAGCTGGCCACCTTCGCCGTGGTCCTTGGCTTCCTTGCGGTTGAATGACAGCGGCAGGTCGCGGCCGCGCTGGGCGAGCTCGCAGGCCATCGCGGTGGCCAGCGGGATGCCCTTGTAGGCCGGGCCGAACACCACGTCGTACTTGATCCCGCTGGCATCGATGGCATCGGCATAGCAGGCGCCGAGCTGGGACAGCAGCGAACCGGAGTCGAAACGGCCGGCGTTGAAGAAATAGGGGCTCAGCCGGCCGGACTTGAGGGTGAACTGGCCGAAGCGCAGGGCGTCGGCGGTCAGGGCCAGCTGCAGGAAACGGTGGCGGTGGTCGCTCATCAAAACTCGATTCATCTTCATTTGGAGCACAAATCCTAATCCAGCTGGGCGTTTCGCGCTCGTCCGGCCCCGCGTGAACGGTGTCGCGGCGCTGCCTGGCGGACTGCGCAGCCCCACAGGCAACCGGTATGCTTGCCCGGTTTCCCGCCGCAGGTCCCCGCATGCGCATCATCAGTTTCAACGCCAATGGCATCCGTTCCGCCGCGACCAAGGGCTTCCTGGACTGGTTCCGTGCCCAGGACGCCGACGTCCTGTGCATCCAGGAAACCAAGGCCCAGGAAGACCAGCTGACCGACCCGATGTTCCGTCCGGATGGCCATCACTGCTTCTACCGCGACGCCATCACCAAGAAGGGCTACAGCGGCGTGGCGATCTACAGCAGGCGCGAGCCGGACCAGGTCATCACCTCGCTGGGCTGGGCCCCGTTCGACGACGAAGGCCGCTACATCGAGGCGCGCTACGGCAATCTCAGCGTGGTCTCCTTCTATATTCCCTCCGGCAGCTCGGGTGACCTGCGCCAGGGCTTCAAGTTCGAAGTGATGGAATGGCTGCGCCCGATCCTGGAGGAGTGGGCGCGCAGCGGCCGCGACTACGTGCTGTGCGGCGACTGGAACATCGTGCGTTCGGCGCTGGACATCAAGAACTGGAAGTCCAACCAGAAGAATTCCGGCTGCCTGCCGGAGGAGCGCGACTGGCTCAACGCCCTCTGCGCCGACCACGGCCAGGCCACCGATGTCGCCGCCGGCCGCGGTTGGGCCGATGCCTACCGCCTGCTCAATCCCGCCGGCGAGGACTACACCTGGTGGAGCAACCGCGGCGCCGCCCGCGCCAACAACGTCGGTTGGCGCATCGACTACCAGTTCATCACGCCGGGCTTGCGCGACAAACTGCGTAGCTGTTCGATCTACCGCGACGAGCGCTTCTCCGACCACGCCCCGTTCACCGTGGACTACGACCTGTGACTGAGGCCGCCAAGCCGCGCCGACCGTGGCAGCAGGTGTTGTCCAACCTGAGCCAGCGCAAGGTGCTGGCGATGCTGCTGCTCGGTTTCAGTTCGGGCCTGCCCATCTATCTGGTGGGCAACACGCTCGGCTTCTGGATGCGCAAGGAAGGCATCGAGCTGAGCACGATCGGTTTCCTGTCATGGGTCGGGCTGGCCTACACCATGAAGTTCCTGTGGGCGCCGATCGTCGACAAGACCGACGTGCCTCTGTTCGGTCGTTTTGGCCGCCGCCGCGGCTGGATGCTGCTGTCGCAGCTGGTCGTAGTGGTGGGCCTTGTCGGCATGGCGCTGGTCCAGCCCAAGGGCGGCCAGATCCAGTTCCTGGGCATCGCCTGGCAGCACATCGTCGTGTTCGGCGTAATGGCCGTGATCGTGGCGTTTGCTTCGGCCACCCAGGACATCGTCATCGATGCCTGGCGCATTGAAAGTGCTGACAACAGCGAGCAGCTTGGCCTGCTGACCTCATCCTCGGCATTGGGCTACCGCACTGCCTTGCTGGTCACCGATGCACTGATCCTGATCATCGCGGCCCGTGTTGGCTGGCAGGTCTCCTACGAGATCATGGCCGTGCTGATGGCGCTTGGCGTGGTAGCCGTGGTCATGGCCCGTGAACCCGCGCGGGAAGTGGCTGCCGTGCAGGCACAGGCGACCTCCCTGTGGACGCCGCGCGGCCTGTTCGACGCCGTGGCGGGGCCGTTCATCGCCTTCGTCCGCGAGCATCGCAGCGGCGCGATCCTGATCCTGGTGGCCATCAGCGTCTATCGCATGGCCGACTTCGTCATGGGGCCGATGGCCAACCCCTTCTATGTCGATCTCGGCCTGGACGAGGACACCGTGGGCGCCGTGCGTGGCTCGGTGGGCCTGGTCGCGACCTTCGTTGGCATTGCTGCGGCGGGCCTGGTCTCGGTTCGCTGGGGGGTGCTGGCGGCGCTGATGGTGGGTGCCGTGCTGGGGCCTGCCTCCAACCTGGCATTTGCCTGGCTGGCCTATTCGGGCCCAGACACGACCCATTTTGCTGTGGCCATGGCCATCGACAACTTCGCCAGCGGTTTCGCCGGTACGGCGCTGATCGCCTATATGTCCAGCCTGACCAGCATCGGATACACCGCAACCCAGTACGCGCTGCTGAGTTCGTTCTACGCGATGCCCGGCAAGGCGCTCAAGGGGCTCTCGGGGTGGTCGGTACAGACGCTCGCACAGGGTCGGACGCTGCTGGAAGGCTACGCGCTGTTCTTCGTCGGTACCGCGCTGGTGGCGATCCCGGTGGTGATCCTCTGCGCCCTGCTGATCCTGCAGCAGCGCCGTCGCCAGGCCTCCAGCTCGACCTGATTGCCTGCCCGTCCAGTCTGCGGGATCATCGCCCCCACGCGCCGAGGGGGCGGTGCCTTGCGAACGGGGAAGTGAGCATGGCCGACGTTGTGCTGCGGGACCTGGACCCGCTGCTGCTGGAACGTATCCGACGTGTCGCGGTCGCCCGCGGCTGGACCCATGAACAGACCTGCGCCGCGTTGTTGGAGCAGGGCCTGTTCAGCAGTGAACTGGAGGTCCGCTCCGGTTTCGGCGATCCCGAAGTGGACGCCCTCTCCGATGCGATCGCCGCCCTGCAGGCCTTGCCCGCAGGGCAGGGCTTCGATTAGCGGCTTTGTAGAGCCGAGCCCACGCTCGGCTGCCCGGTGAATCCACGTCATGCGTGGATGGCGCCACCTCACGCCAGGTGGATTGCCCCCAGGATCCGCGGCCCCTTGGCTCCGGTCACGCTCGGCAGGTTGCCGGCCAGCCCGTCCATCGTCCGCTGCGCCAGCCAGGCAAAGCCCATCGCCTCCACGTACTCCGGGTCCAGCCCGTGCACCGCGCTGGACTCCACCTGCACCTCCGGCAGCCGCGCCGCCAGGCGCTTCATCAGCTGCCGGTTGCGTACGCCGCCGCCACAGACCAGCAGGCGCCGGGTCTGCGGCTGCTGCGCCAGCAGCGCATCGGCCACGGTTGCCACGGTCAGCTCCAGCAGGGTGGCCTGCACATCGGCAGCGGCATATTCGCCTTCCTCCATGTGGGCCTCGGCCCAGGCCAGATGGAACTGCTCGCGCCCGGTGCTCTTCGGCGGCGGCAGCGCGAACCACGGGTCCGAACGCCAGCCGGCCAGCAGGCCCTCGTCCACCGCGCCACTGGCGGCATACGCGCCATCGGCATCGAAGGTACGGCCGGTGTGGCGCTGGCACCAGGCATCCATCAGCGCGTTGGCCGGGCCGGTATCGAAGCCACGCACCGCGCCTTCGCGCGGGATCAGGGTCAGGTTGGCGATGCCGCCCAGGTTGAGCACCGCGCGGTCTTCATCGGCGGCACCCAGCATGCCCAGGTGGAAAGCCGGCATCAGCGGCGCGCCATGCCCCCCGGCCGCTACGTCGCGACGGCGGAAGTCGGACACCGTGGTGATTCCGGTCAGTTCGGCGATGCGGTTGCCGTCGCCCAGCTGCACGGTGAACGCCGGATCGGCCAGCGGGCGGTGGCGCACGGTCTGGCCGTGCGAGCCGATCGCGCGCACCTGGCTGCGATCCACGCCGGCTTCGGCCAGCAGCTGGTTGGCAGCCTCGGCGAAGTTGATCGCAATCCGCGCGTCCAGTTCGCCCAGCTCCTCCAGCGAATCCAACGGGCCACCTTCGCCCAGCGCCACCAGCCGCGCGCGCAGCACCGGTTCCCAGCGGGCGGTCAGTCCATGCACGAAGCGGCAGCCTCCGCCCGCGGGAAACTGCACCAGCGCGGCATCGATGCCGTCGGCGCTGGTGCCCGACATCAGGCCAAGGTACAGGGGGGCGTCAGCGTCGGCAGTGGTGTTCATGGCGGGCATAAAAAAAGGACGCGGCAAGCTTGGGCTGCCGCGTCCTCGTTCGTCAACGCAGCGCGCTCAGCCGCGCTTGCGGCCGGTCGACTGCTTGTCCTTGGCGCTGGCCACCTCGGTGGCGGCCTCGTCGCGGCTGGTCGGTGCCGGGCTGGCATCGGCGTAGATCAGCTTCTCCATGCCCTGGATGCGGGCCATCGCCGGCGCGGTCTGCGCGCGGAAGGCGACCAGCTCGGCGCCCTTCAGCGGCTCCGGCGGCGGCATGGTCACGGTCAGCGGGTTGCGGTGCTCGCCGTTGACGCGGAATTCGTAGTGCAGGTGCGGGCCTGTGGCCAGGCCGGTCGAGCCGACGTAGCCGATCACCGTGCCCTGGGCCACGCGCTGGCCGGTCTTGATGTTCGCAAAGCGCGACATGTGCCCGTACAGGGTGGTGTGGCCGCGGCCGTGATCGAGGATCACCACGTTGCCATAGCCGCGCTGCACGCCGGCGAACTGCACGCGGGCATCGCCGGCGGCCATGATCGGCGTGCCGGTACGCGCGGCGTAGTCCACGCCCTTGTGCATGCGCATCTTGCCCAGCACCGGGTGCTTGCGTGCGCCGAAGGTCGAGCTCAGCCGCGCGAACGGGATCGGCATGCGGATGAAGCTCTTCTTCAACGAACGGCCGTTGATGTCGTAGTACTCGGACTTGCCGTTGCGGTCGAAGCGGAAGCCGGAATAGGTCTTGCCCCCGGTGGTGAAGGTCGCCGCCAGGATCTTGCTGGTGTCCACCTTCTCGCCTTCGCGCCAGGTCTCGTCCATCACCACGCTGAAGCGGTCGCCCGGCTGCAGGTCCTTGGAGAAGTCGATGTCGTACTTGAAGATGTCGTCGGTCATCGTCGCGATCGCCGACGGCGACAGCCCGGCCCGGCGGGCCGCGGCATACAGCGAACTGGTGATCTCGCCGCTGGTGACCACGGTACGCGTGGAAGTCTCGCGCCGCGTCACCTTCTCCTTGATGTCATCGCCGGTCAGGCTCAGTTCCACCCGGTTGTCGGCGTCGCGATCGAAGCGGATGCTGCGCAGATCGCCGGACAGCGGCATGTCGAAGGCGATCTCGGCGCCCGGGCGCAGCTTGGTCAGCGCCTCGCGCGCACCGGGGTGCTCCAGCACCCGGTGCAGGGTGCTGGCCGGAATGCCGGCCTTGTCGAACAGATCGCTCAGCGTCTGGCCGCGCTGGATGCGCAGCACCTGCCAGCTGTCGCCCGGCACCTGCTGCTGGCGGGCCATGGTCAACGGCGGCAGCGGCAGCGCCAGACTGGTGTGGCTGTCCGCGTAAGGCGCATCAATGGTGTGCGAGAAACCGGGGACGATCGTCGCCACCAGGGCGCCGATGGTCGCAAACAGGCTGGCGTGCATCCAATGGCGGCGGGTCCAGCGCTCATTGAAGGCGGCGGGAAGGTGTTGCCTGAGCTTCCGATGCAGGGCGTTGTCGTGCAGGACGTGAAGGCGTTCCTGGAAGCGCTGCTTGCGTGCGCGCCCTTGTTCGGAATTGTGCATCGGCGGTCTTTTCCTGGCGGCCCGGGAGCGCGGGCCTGATCGGCGGTTACCATAGACACCTGAGAAAACCGCGTCAAACCCTTGTGCCCATTGGCTTTTGTGAAGCCAATCGGGTTAACTTTGCTTTAACACCCCACACAAGAATCGGCGTTGCCGGGAGTAGTCACGTGTCCTCGATTGAAGAAGCCCTTGCCCTGATCGGCCGCGGTGCCGACGAGATCCTCAAGCTCGAGGATCTGCGTGCGCGCCTGCAGGAGGGCCGCCCGCTGCGGATCAAGGCCGGCTTCGACCCCACCGCGCCCGACCTGCATCTGGGCCACACGGTGCTGCTGAACAAGATGCGCCAGTTCCAGGACCTTGGCCACCAGGTCATTTTCCTGATCGGCGACTTCACCGGCATGATCGGCGATCCCTCGGGCAAGAGCCTGACCCGCAAGCCGCTGAGCCGCGATGACGTGCTGGCCAACGCCCGTACCTATGAGGAACAGGTGTTCAAGGTGCTGGACCGCAGCCGTACCGAAGTCCGCTTCAACTCGGAGTGGTTCGGCAAGATGGGCGCGGCCGACATGATCCGTCTGGCCGGCCAGCACACCGTGGCGCGCATGCTCGAGCGCGACGACTTCGCCAAGCGTTATGCCGCCCAGCAGTCCATCGCCATCCATGAGTTCCTGTACCCGCTGGTGCAGGGCTACGACTCGGTGGCTCTGGAGGCCGACGTCGAGCTGGGCGGTACCGACCAGAAGTTCAACCTGCTGATGGGCCGTGGCCTGCAGGAACACCATGGCCAGAAGCCGCAGGTGGTGCTGACCATGCCGCTGCTGGAGGGCCTGGACGGCGTCAACAAGATGTCCAAGTCGCTGGGCAACTACATTGGTATCAGCGAGCCGGCCATCGACATCGTCACCAAGACCATGAAGGTGGACGACACCCTGATGTGGCGCTGGATCGAGCTGCTGTCCTTCGACATCAGCCAGGCCGAGGCCGTGCAGCTGCGCGAGCAGGTGGCCAATGGCGGCCTGAACCCGCGCGTGGTCAAGCTGCGCCTGGCGCGTGAGCTGGCGACCCGTTTCCACGACGCCGTGGCGGCAGAGCAGGCGATTGCCGGCTGGGAAGCGGCGGTGACCGGGCAGGGCGATATCACCCAGCTGCCGCTGCAGGATGTGGCGATCCCGGCCGAAGGCCTGCGTATTGCCGCGTTGCTGACGGCGGCCGGCCTGACCCCGAGCAACTCCGAAGCCAACCGCAAGCTCAAGGAGCGCGCGGTCAAGGTGGACGGTGAAGTGGTCGAAGACGGCCAGCAGGTGCTGCAGCCCGGCTTCGAAGGCCTGCTGCAGGTCGGCAAGCGCACCTTCGCCCGCGTGCGCCTGGTTGCTGGCTGAGAAGAAGGAAGGGCCGGCGCCAGCCGGCCCTTCCTTCTGCTCTTGTAGGGCCAAGCCCACGCTCGGCTGCTCTTCACGGGTTCCTGCCGCAGCGCGGCGCATGAACAGATGCAACATCCGGTGAAAAAAATCGCCACACCCCCTTCACAAATGATGGGAATGGGGACATACTTCTCCTCCCCCGTCGCAGGGGTCGCCACCAAGGGGCTTCAGCGACAACAGGGCACCCACCACCGCCGAACGAGATGATCGAACGAAGGTGTTGACGGACTGAAAAAGTCTGGCATAATGGGCGGCTCGCTACGAAGGAAACTTCGCAGCACACGGGAGCGGCGCTGAGGCCACTTCCCCGGATCTTTGAAAGTATGCGCAGGTATCTTGTGAAGGCGCCTGCAGGAAGGATGATTGTCCATCTTGCAGACGTTTGATCAAGCAACTATTAATTGTTTTAAAGCAA
>NZ_LEKR01000097.1:0-510 GCF_001580555.1 Stenotrophomonas sp. DDT-1 | reverse complement strand
CATCGAGTTTTTTTAGGTAGTCGGTCTCCGCACGCAGATAGGCAACTTCCTTGAGCAGCTCATCGCGGCTCATTTCCTCAGGTGGCTTGGACGAACGGGTCTTTTTCATCGGCTTTCGGGGCGGCGGCGGAGGTGGTGCCAGCGCTTGGGCACCGCCTTGAGCATACAGCCGACGCCACCGCCCCACCGCGCCGGCATCGCCAATTTGAAAGTAAGTGGTGGCCTCCCGCCCGGACATGCCGTCCTGGCCCATCTTCTTCAGGACAGCCAGCTTGAATGCGAGGTCATAGGACTGGGCCTGGCGGCGAAACCCGCGCCAACCATGCAGCCGATAGGTCGCCACCCAGCGCCTGACCGTGGAGAACTCCAGGCCGTAGCGACGAGCAACGGCTTTGACCGATGTGGAG
Source organism: Stenotrophomonas sp. DDT-1 (assembly GCF_001580555.1). NCBI lineage: Bacteria > Pseudomonadati > Pseudomonadota > Gammaproteobacteria > Lysobacterales > Lysobacteraceae > Stenotrophomonas > Stenotrophomonas sp. DDT-1. The sequence continues at coordinate 103 of NZ_LEKR01000097.1, read as the reverse complement.
GTCTTGCAGGCCTCTTTGGCGACCTGCAGCTTGAAACGCGCGTCGTATCTGTTCATGTATCCCTCGGGGTTGGATCTGATGTCCAACTCCCGGGGGTCACTTC
>NZ_LEKR01000096.1:0-515 GCF_001580555.1 Stenotrophomonas sp. DDT-1 | reverse complement strand
TGAAGTGACCCCCGAGACTTGGACGGTGGGGTCAGGCGGCTGCTTGGGCCTGCTCCCGGTACTTTACCGGGCTTAGCCCCTTCAATTTCAATCTGATTCGCTCTTGGTTGTAGTACTTGATGTACTCCACCAGCCCGGCCTCCAGGCTTTCGATGCTGTCAAAGCTGTTCAGGTAGAAGAACTCCGACTTCAGCGTCCCGAAGAAGCTTTCCATTGCCGCATTGTCCAAGCAGTTGCCACGTCGGGACATGCTTTGCTTCAACGAGTGCTTTTCCAGCATGTGCCGGTAGTTCTCATGCTGGTACTGCCAGCCCTGGTCGGAGTGGATCATTGGCCGCTCCTCCGGGGAAAGCTTGCTGATGGCCTCCTCCAGCATCTGACCCACCATATCGAACACGGGCTGGCGCTTGATCTGATAAGCCACGATTTCACCGTTGTAGAGGTCCATGATCGGCGACAGGTACAGCTTCATGCCTTGCACCTTGAACTCGGTGACGTCGGTCACCCACTTCTGG
>NZ_LEKR01000095.1:0-523 GCF_001580555.1 Stenotrophomonas sp. DDT-1 | reverse complement strand
GCCCGTCAGCTGGAGATGTCGGTCAAGACGCTGGCAAATTGGCTTGACGCGGTCCGTGCTGGCCGGTCGTTGACCTCTGAGGCTCGCAGGCCAGCCACCGACCTGGAAAGCGAGATCAGCCGCCTTCGGGCCGAGAACGCCAATCTGAAGATGGAGCGGGAAATCCTAAAAAAAGCGGCGGCGTTCTTTGCCAGAGAGTCCAAGTGAGGTACGCCTTCGTCGCCAGTCAAAGGACTCACTACCCGACCAGGTTGCTGTGTCGGGTTCTTGGGGTTTCTGTCTCTGGATTCCATGACTACCTGCGCCGGCAGTGTGCCCAAACGTGCGATGTCGATTCGGCCCTCCGTACCGAGCTTCGGGCCATTCATGTGACCAGCAAGCGCAGTTATGGGCGACGTCGGCTGGTCAGGGCCTTACGAGCCAGGAATCATCCAGTCGGCCACAAGCGCGTGGCACGGTTAATGGCCGAGGAGCGAATCCAGGGCAAGACCAAAGGCCGATTCCGACCCAAATCCTCCGGCGG
>NZ_LEKR01000094.1:0-555 GCF_001580555.1 Stenotrophomonas sp. DDT-1 | reverse complement strand
TTGCTTTAAAACAATTAATAGTTGCTTGATCAAACGTCTGCAAGATGGACAATCATCCTTCCTGCAGGCGCCTTCACAAGATACCTGCGCATACTTTCAAAGATCCGGGGAAGTGGCCTCAGCGCCGTTCCCGTGTGCTGCGAAGTTTCCTTCGTAGCGAGCCGCCCATTATAGCCGGCTTTTCCGCTTCGTCAACACCTTTTTTCAAGGCCGTCTCACCGGAGTGGACGTTGTTGCCGATGCTGCTTCGTCGTTGGACCCGAGGGTCTTTCGTCGTTGCGAGCCGCCTATTATGGCAGGCCTTTCAGCTTTGTCAACAACTTGTTGAAGGAACTTGAAGCTCTTCGTGAAGTTGTTGCTGCAAGTCCAAGTAAAACCAGGTGCCTGCAAAAAAAGGAAAACCCCGCTGCGCAAGCAGCGGGGTTCTCGGGTGTAAACCCTGGCGATGACCTACTCTCGCATGGCTTGAGCCACACTACCATCGGCGCAGCTGCGTTTCACTTCCGAGTTCGGGATGGGATCGGGTGGTTCCACAGCGCTAATTTCACCAGGGAG
>NZ_LEKR01000093.1:0-580 GCF_001580555.1 Stenotrophomonas sp. DDT-1 | reverse complement strand
TCTGATCTGGCCCCCTGAAAACGGACGCCATGAAGCCGTTTCAGGCGGCAGCCCGGAGCTGCCGGGCGTAGTTGTTAGGCGAGTGGTAGCCCAGCGCCGAGTGTAGCCGGGCTGGATTGTAGAAGCCGTGGATGTAAGCAGCGATGGACTGGCTGGCTTGTTCTCTACTGGCGTAAGGCTCGGCAGCCTCTTCTGTCTTGAGCGTGGCAAAGAAGCTCTCGGCCACCGCGTTGTCCCAGCAATTGCCAGGCCGGCTCATGCTTTGGACCACCTCATGGGACTGCAGCAGCTGGCGAAACTGGTTCCCCCAGTACTGCCCACCACGATCTGAATGGAAGATCAGGCCGGGTCGTTGTGGATGCAGAGCCCAAGCATTGGCAAATGCTTTCACCACCAGCTCTTCAGTCAGACGCTTGGAAACACTGTAGCCCAGCACCTGCCGGGTCTGGACGCTGATGACCACGGCCAGATGCAGCCATCCCTGGCGGGTGGGGACATACGTGATATCCCCGACCCAGGCCGTCGGTCCGGTTCCGGGGGCAAATTGCCGATCCAGCAGGTTGGGGGCGAGCTGAGATGA
>NZ_LEKR01000092.1:0-603 GCF_001580555.1 Stenotrophomonas sp. DDT-1 | reverse complement strand
CTGACCCGGCCTGGCCAGGCGCGCCAGATCGTGGTGAACAACGTGACCTATGCGGCCTTCGGCCCGGCGACCGGCTGGACCTACGGCAACGGCCGCCAGCTGCAGCGTCCGCTGGATCTGGATTACCGCCCGCAGGCGGTGCATGACCCCGCGGCAGGCGGCCTGTCGCTGGGCTATGGCTACGATCCCGTCGGTTCGATCACCGAGCTGAAGAACGGCGCAGGCTCGTCGGTGCTGGCCAAGTACGCCTACGACGCGCTGGGTCGCCTGACCCAGACCCAGGACGGGACGACAGGCACACCGATTGAAACCTATGCCTACGACGCCACCGGCAATCGCACCGCGCTGACCACCTCGGCAGGCACCGCCAGCTACACCTATCCCGCAACCAGCCACCGGCTGACCGCCGTGGACGGCGAAGCGCGCAACCATGACGCGGTGGGCAATGCCACCAGCATCGGCAGCAAGACGTTCACCTACAGCGATGCCAACCGCATGAACGCGGTGAAGCAGGGCAATGCCGTGCTGGAAAGCTACGCCTACAACCATCGCGGTGAGCGCGTGCTGCGTACCCCGGCCAGTGGCGCGGCTCAGATCACCCTG
>NZ_LEKR01000091.1:0-685 GCF_001580555.1 Stenotrophomonas sp. DDT-1 | reverse complement strand
CATCGAGTTTTTTTAGGTAGTCGGTCTCCGCACGCAGATAGGCAACTTCCTTGAGCAGCTCATCGCGGCTCATTTCCTCAGGTGGCTTGGACGAACGGGTCTTTTTCATCGGCTTTCGGGGCGGCGGAGGTGGTGGTGCCAACGCTTGGGCACCGCCTTGAGCATACAGGCGCCGCCATCGCCCCACCGCGCCGGCATCGCCAATTTGAAAGTAAGTGGTGGCCTCCCGCCCGGACATGCCGTCCTGGCCCATCTTCTTCAGGACAGCCAGCTTGAATGCGAGGTCATAGGACTGGGCCTGGCGGCGAAACCCGCGCCAACCATGCAGCCGATAGGTCGCCACCCAGCGCCTGACCGTGGAGAACTCCAGGCCGTAGCGACGAGCAACGGCTTTGACCGATGTGGAGGTCTTGCAGGCCTCTTTGGCGACCTGCAGCTTGAAACGCGCGTCGTATCTGTTCATGTATCCCTCGGGATTGGATCTGATGTCCAACTCCCGGGGGTCACTTCATCCATGGGGGCTTGGCCGCGGCATCCATGCCGCGGACACCCCGCAATCCGACACCGCCCCGCCTTCGACAGTTTCCCGGTGACGGTGGTAGATCCACGCCATGCGTGGATGAAATCTGTCAGATCTCGAATTTAATCCGGGGTCAGATCCGTTTTCCTCCGGAAAACGGATCTG
>NZ_LEKR01000090.1:0-697 GCF_001580555.1 Stenotrophomonas sp. DDT-1 | reverse complement strand
AGAGCTTGCTCTCTGGGTGGCGAGTGGCGGACGGGTGAGGAATACATCGGAATCTACTCTGTCGTGGGGGATAACGTAGGGAAACTTACGCTAATACCGCATACGACCTACGGGTGAAAGCAGGGGATCTTCGGACCTTGCGCGATTGAATGAGCCGATGTCGGATTAGCTAGTTGGCGGGGTAAAGGCCCACCAAGGCGACGATCCGTAGCTGGTCTGAGAGGATGATCAGCCACACTGGAACTGAGACACGGTCCAGACTCCTACGGGAGGCAGCAGTGGGGAATATTGGACAATGGGCGCAAGCCTGATCCAGCCATACCGCGTGGGTGAAGAAGGCCTTCGGGTTGTAAAGCCCTTTTGTTGGGAAAGAAATCCAGCCGGCTAATACCTGGTTGGGATGACGGTACCCAAAGAATAAGCACCGGCTAACTTCGTGCCAGCAGCCGCGGTAATACGAAGGGTGCAAGCGTTACTCGGAATTACTGGGCGTAAAGCGTGCGTAGGTGGTCGTTTAAGTCCGTTGTGAAAGCCCTGGGCTCAACCTGGGAACTGCAGTGGATACTGGGCGACTAGAATGTGGTAGAGGGTAGCGGAATTCCTGGTGTAGCAGTGAAATGCGTAGAGATCAGGAGGAACATCCATGGCGAAGGCAGCTACCTGGACCAACATTGACACTGAGGCACGAAAGCGTGGG